>JBAXWD010000130.1:0-1688 GCA_037128645.1 Candidatus Berkelbacteria bacterium | reverse complement strand
ATTCAAAATGACCCAATTTTTGCTAATATTTCCAATTTAAAAGTTTACGAAAGTCACCGTTGGATTGTTAAAAAAGTTGGCGAGGATTTGCTGGCTCTCGCTAAATCCGAGGACGGGATTGAAGTTATAAAACACAAAAACCGATTAATTTACGGTGTGCAATTTCACCCCGAAATGCTTGCCGATGATACTTGCGACCAAACTATTATCAAAAACTTTTTGACTCTAATTTGAACCTTATACAAACGCCTCAGTCCATTGAGGCGTTTGTAGTAAATTAAGCTCAAGATTAAAAAAATCACCCTGGCAATAAACCAAGGTGATTTATGGGTTTTCACCCAACCGATAAGTTCGTAAATTTTAGCGATCGCTCCCGTCATCGACTATACCGTCGCCGAAATCCACACATTCCCACAGAATATCATCGCTGCCAGAGATCTCAGCGATTTCCAGTGCTTCATCGTCAGCAAGCAGACCAACTTCCATAACTGCGACCACCATGATAGCCTCATCGCAAAGTTCCGGTAAGCCTGAAAAGCCGAATAAATAGCCTGTACCATCATTATCAAAACCAGTAATGGCGCCGCCCCATTTATTATTTTCCGGATCACGACTTTGATAACTTGATCTAACATGCTGCGGATCAGCCAGGAATTCCGCCTCCAAACGATGCACCTTTTCCTGACAAAGCTCAATGTACTCATCCTTGTTATCGTCTGACACCTCACCGATAAGCATTGGTTCGATCAGAAGTTCTTCCCGACCGATTACCTTTAGACAAAAATAACCGCCAGTATCACACGACTCGAGAAGTTTTTGTGCTGATGGAGCCTTTAGGACATCAGCGAAGGCCGTATTTACTGCATTCGGTACGCGATCGATCGATAGCGTATTTACAAGTTCACCCATTTTATTTCTCCTTTTACTGAATTTGGGATATGCTCACTATACCAGTAAAAAGCACGATTGTCAAGGTAAAATATGGCTATGATTCTTGACTTCTGGTAAAAATAAGGTTACAATTACCGCAGATTAAGTTAGTAAAACTTAAAGTATATTTTACGAAAAAAGGAGGCATAAACATGCCTGATGAACAACCAAAAACTAAGCCGTTCCATCAAAGTATTGTAGATGCAATTAAAAGATGCAAAAACGAAGAAGAATTTTCTCTTATTTTGCAAATAATTGAGGAAACCGATATTCCGAATAATCACGATAAAATTCTGAATGCAATTGATGATTTTTCAAATTCTCATGATAAAACAAAATTGGCTGGAAAAATTGTCAGTGTCACAACATCGATTTTGGCTCAAAAAGAATATTACGAATCCGCACCAGAAAGAACTCAAAAAATACTTCAAGAAATAATTATGAAATTATAATCCTACAAACCGCCGCCCTGGTGGTTTTTAAATTATCTTCTCTTGAATTACAAGGAAAATTGTACTACAATAACCGCAGATTAAGTTTTAAAACTTAAAGTATATTTCGATATGAAGGAGGCGCAAAATGTCTGATAAAAAACCAGAAACCAAGCCATCTGAGATAGCGATTATTCATGCCATCAAAAAAGACGAGAAACCAAAGACTAAACCATTTGGGAAATCGATTATTGATGCCATCAAAAGATGCGAAAACGAAGACGAAATTTTGCCTCTTTTGAAACTAATCGAAGAAACCCAAATTAA
>JBAXWD010000013.1:0-11729 GCA_037128645.1 Candidatus Berkelbacteria bacterium | reverse complement strand
TCGATTGCCTGATGCAATCCTTCGGAATAGCGGCGACCTTGCATTAAGCGGCCAGTAAATTCGTCAACAATAATAATTTCGCCGTCTTTAACGACATAATCTTTATTTTTCTTAAATATGGCGTGAGCTTTTAATGCCTCTTCTAAGTGGTGGACCAACTCAATGGTTTCGGCGGCATAAACATTTGCAATCCCCAACATGCCTTCCATTTTTTTAATACCGGCGTCGGTAATCATTACCGCTCGGTCTTTTTCGTCAACAGTGTAGTCTTCTTCAATTTTCAAACGCGGAACCAGCGCTGCAAATTTTTGATAAAGCGATGCCGATTCCTCCGCTGGTGCAGAAATGATGAGCGGAGTTCTGGCTTCATCAATTAAAATTGAGTCAACTTCATCGACAATGGCAAAATTAAGTTCGCGCTGCGAGCAGCGCAAAACACTTGGTGCCATGTTGTCGCGCAAATAATCAAACCCAAATTCATTATTGGTGCCATAAGTAATATCGCAATCATAGGCATCTTTTCGTGAGCAAGAAACCAAGTTAGATCCATCGGCCTCAGAATAATGCTTATAATCGACTTTCTTTTCGAATTTATATGAAATTTGCTGGTTTTGAATAATACCAACAGAAAGGCCAAGAAAATCGTGAATTTCACCCATTCCTTCACCATGACTTTTGGAAAGATAATCGTTAACAGTAACCAAGTGAACTCCGCGGCCAGTTAGCGCATTTAAATACAGTGGCAATGTTGCAACCAAAGTTTTTCCTTCACCAGTTTTCATTTCCGCAATTTGCCCAGAGTGGAGGACTGCGCCACCAATTAACTGAACGTCAAAGTGCCGCTCACCCCAAACTCTTCTCGATGCTTCCCTCACCACAGCAAAAGCCTCGGCTTTGATTTCTTCTAGTATTCCTTCCTGCTCTTCAACACCTTTCCCCTCAAGCATTTTTTTGTATTTTTCTGTATATTCCTTGAACTCTTTGTCAGATTTCTTTTTTAGCTCTTCCTCAAAACCATTGGCATCAACTAAAAACTTCTTGTAGCGGTTAACTACCTTCTGTGACGAGTCAGTAAAAAATTTTGAAAAAATGGACATAATGCAAGTTTATAAAGTAACAAGTTTTTAAAGTTTATAAAGGACATGGATTTTTCGTTCCCTGCACTTTACGAACTTTATGAACCTTACTAACTTTACGAACTAATTCTAGCACTTCACGCCCTTTTTCTCAATGCTCACACAGACATTGACATATTTTCCATTTTATGATAGAATCCAACCAGTCTGTCAATGCGACCAAGGAGCCAACATGTCAGATATCAATCCCAAGACGATGCACACAGTTCTAGACGAGGTGTATCCCAGGGATGAGATCTTCATTCTTGGTGTCCACTTCGACGACGAAGAACTATCGGTTGAAGTAACGTGCTGTGTCCCGGCTGGCGTGTTCTATACCGCCAAGCCGAGATACCCTACGTTACCACCGAAAACTACGTCAGGTGCCTGTCTCAAACCAGCTACCTGCTAGCAGAACACCTGCTGACCAAGGGTCTTATCGAGACCAACTTGGATGCTGCAAGCTTCGTGAAGGCAGCTGCCGACTATGAGCTGTATTACCGAAGCATCAGCATGGTATTCCATCAGAGGGTGGCAAGGGGAGAGGACTTCGTGCTGAGGCTCTGCCTCAAGAACGCGAGAGAGATCTCGCGGTTCGACAAGGGCTTCCTGCTATTCACTTTCACGAACGAAAAGACGGTCATCAGCGGGGAGATGAGCTTCGTACAGATGAAGTAGCGATCAGCTAAGAACCACAACGGGCAGCCCCGCAGGGCCACCCGTTTTTTAATTCCAAACAAAATATTTATTTTTTCTTTCGGAATCGGCCTAAAATCTCATATACCTTATCGAATCTTCCGCCGCCTGTGTGAGCTTTTTGAATCTCTTTTTTGTGTTGATCGCGAACTTGTCGATCTACTGAACTCAGAGCTAAGGCGAAAGCCTTCATAATATTATTTCTTTTTTCTTCAACATGAATGTTGTAATGCTCGGAAGTAACATCAATTTTTACCGACTGCGTTACACCATTTTTATTTGGACCGGAATCATCGATTAAGTGAACTTCGACTGCCACCGGACTTTCATGTTTCAAATATTTTTTTAATCTGCCTATTTTTTTCTCAATGTCAGACTTTTGTCGGGCGGTGATGATGACATCCTTCGCAACGACTGATATTTGCACTTTGACCTCCTATCTATTAATAATTACTTCTTTTTTACCTCTTTAAATGGAAGCCACTTGTGCAGAGCTTCTGGAATTTTAATACTACCATCTTTTTGCTGCCCGTTTTCCATGATAGCAATAAGCATCCGTCCGATGGCAATAGCTGTTCCGTTTAATGTATGCAACGGCGAAACTTTGCCATCTTTGTCGCGAAAACGAATGTTTAATCGGCGAGCCTGAAAATCTGTGCAATTTGAGCAAGAATGAGTTTCACGGTATTGATCCTGACCCGGCATCCAGGTCTCAACGTCATATTTCTTGACAGCAGGGGAGCCAAGATCTCCGGCGCAAATGTCGATGATTTGGTAAGGCAATCCCAAACCTGAAACAATTTTTTCTTCCAAAGACACCAAGTACTCGTGTTCTTTTTCTGACTTATCTGGCGTTGTAAATGAAAACATTTCAACTTTATCGAATTGATGTGCACGCAAAATTCCTCTCACATCTTTGCCGTGGCTGCCGGCTTCGCGGCGAAAACAGCTTGAAAACCCAGCGTATCGCAGTGGCAAAATTTTTTCATCGATAATTTCTCCAGTGTGGTATCCGGCAAGTGGCTGCTCGGATGTGCCAGCCAAGAAAAGATCATCCTGGGTTTTATAAATTTCGTCTTCACCAGCTGGCAAATATCCAGCCCCGATCATTGCTTCGCGGTTGAGCAATATCGGCACGATCATTGGAACAAATTTTTCTGCTGTTAAAATTTCTAGCGCATATTGAACCAAGGCAAATTCCAGTTGAACTAATTCATTTTTCAGAAAATAAAAACGTGATCCAGAAATTTTTCCGGCACGCTCTATGTCGATAAGATCTAGTTTTTCACCAAGTTCAACGTGATCCAAAGGCTTGAAAGCAAATTTTGGAATCTCGCCAACCGTTCTGTTAACTTTATTATCTTTGTCCGACGCACCATCAATAACATCTGCAAGCGGCGGATTTGGAATTCGCAGCATAATTTCGGCAAATTCGACCTGTGCTTTATCGGCTTCAGGTTTCAAAGTCTTAACCTTGGCCGAAGAATTCGAGGCCTGATTTATTGCATCAATTTTTTGCTGACCATGAAGCTGAGCAATATCTTTTGATGATTTGTTCAGTTCACTTTGCGCTCGCTCTAATTCAGATAATACCCGTCTGCGATTGCGATCAATTAAAACCACTTCATCAATTAACGCAGGGTCAGCCCCCTTGCGAGCAATAGCTTTTTTAATTTCTTCTGGCTTATTTCGGATAATTTCAATATCTAACATTTTACTCCTTGTCTGGTTTCATAAATGGGAACAATAATATTTCTCGCAACGTTTTTGACCCGGTTAAAAGCATAACCATTCTGTCAATTCCCATGCCCCAACCAGCAGTTGGCGGCATGCCATATTCGAGTGATTTGATAAAATCTTCATCGTACGGATGCTTTTCGCCATCTTCTTTTCTTTCAACCTGCTCAACAAACCGTTTTTTCTGGTCCACTGGATCGTTTAGCTCTGAGAATGCGTTGGCTACTTCCAAGCCACCTAGAATCAGCTGGAAGCGTTCAACGGTTTTTTCATCCTTTCTTTTAGCTAGTGGTGAAATCTCAATTGGGTGATCAATGGCAAACGTAGGGGTAATTGTTTTACGAACGGCCGCTTTAAAAGCTTCGTCAGTGTTCTCGCCACCGGTCATTTCGTCGAATGTTATTCGCGGGAAATTTTTACTAAAATCTACCATCTCTCCGGCGATTTCAATATCAAGTCTGCCAAAAACCTCTTTGACTAAATTGCGCATTAGTTCTTCGGTAAATTCCATCAATTTTTCATAGTCGGTATATGCCCAATAGAATTCCAAGTTGGTAAATTCCGGATTATGCGTGGCATCTACCCCTTCATTTCGAAAACAACGGGCAAATTCAAAAACCTTCTCAAATCCTCCCACAATAAGTCGTTTGAGATAAAGCTCGGGGGCGATGCGCATGTAAACATCTCGGTCATACGCGTTGTAATGGGTAATAAATGGCTTAGCCACCGCACCACCAGCAATTGGCTGCAGTGTTGGCGTGTCTACTTCTATAAAACCATTACCAACTAAGAATTGCCTGATAGATGCAATAATTTGAGACCGCTTGTAGAATAAATCCTTAACTTTTGGGTTGACGATTAAGTCAACATAACGCTGGCGATAACGAGTTTCTAGGTCAGTAAGTCCGTGCCATTTTTCAGGCAGCGGCCGCAGTGCTTTGGTCAAGATTTTAAATGATGAAACCTCAAGAGTATATTCGCCAGCTTTGGTAATGAAAAGTTTGCCGGCGACCTGAATGAAATCACCAACATCTAGAAGTTCTAGTAACTTGAAATCCTCTACCAAATTATCAGATTTGAATAAAAGCTGAAGTTTGCCGCTCTCATCAACTAAATCGCCAAACATAATTGCACCATGTCCGCGAAGCGCCGTAATTCTGCCGGCCAATTTTAATACTTCAGCACCAGCAACAAATTCGTCTTTCGCCGCCAAAACTTTCTCTACTATATAATTGCGCTCAGATTTGGCCGGGTAGCAATCAACACCAAACTCTTCGAGCTTCGCTCGCTTATCTTTGCGTGATTTAATTAGATCTTCTTCAGTTTTTCCAAGTTCCGCCATATAGATTCCTTTCCTTATTTGATACTAGCAAAAAACTGCCCAAAATCAAAGTTCAAAGTGCTTTTAATGACTTATTATTCTAGTGAGTCATTGCGCAAAACACTATAATCTGTTATATTTCATCGGCGAAGGAGTGATCACAATGGAGAAGACTACTACCCTGCCGAAACTGACGCATCTGCAATACCTCGTGCTTGGCCACATCAACCGGCCCGGCCTGCCAGAGACTAGCGGCAAGTCCTTGCGCCAACTGCTCAATGACTGCGGAATTGGCAAGACCATCCCTGCCTTCTACCAACTGATGGCCAGGCTGGAAGAATCCGGATACGTCGTCGGTGAATATCACAAGGTTCAGTCCGGCAACCAAGTCTATCGCGAGCGACACTACTGGCTCACAGATCAAGGCGTACGGGAAGCTGAGAACTCACGCATCTTCTACAATTCAACCTGAGCCGCCGGCCACTGGCGACTTGTAGTTTCAGCCTGACGTCGTCCGTCAGGTTTTTTTATCGCAACAGGAAATGTTGCGATTCTTACCAAATTACGAATTTGCACGAAAATACGAATAAAAAAAGATTTATTGGTAATTTCGTTCTTGGTTTTATTTGTAAATTGGTAAGGGCTAGTGTCGAATATCATATCTTGGCATTCCGAAGGGGATACGATCTGGCGCAGAATCACGCGCCGCGAATGCCGACGCTGGGTGAATGAAGCCAACGCCAAAATCATCGTCAATTTTATCCATTGCCTCGGAAATTTTTCGCGATTTTTCAATTTCCGGTATAATTGATATTTGCATCGTGCGAGAACTTGATAAGTTGAAAGCTGAAACGGAAACATAGCTTGGACTTGAGTACCAATTGCAATCTTTCAACATTTCAAAAACACTAGACGAGAAGCTATGCGTGTCAGAAAAAGGGGAGACTCTCCTACTTTTTTTGAAGCCTGGACCGTTGTAAAAAGAAATTGCAACAAAAATTCCGCCAGCCAAGAAGCCGTCGGCCCGCAACCGAGAAGCGGCTTTATATATTAATTTTCTAAGCACTGATTTTGCACCGAGAGGGGTCCTGTGCTCCGGCGCCAAAACGTGACTGTGACCAACAGTTTTAGTAGATGTCGCATAATCATCAACCTCATAGCCACGCAAGCGATAATACCAAAGCCGACCACCATGGTTTAGAACTGATCGCAATCTTGGCAAGTCGGTTTTATAGAGATCTAGGGGAGAGTTGATTCCCGATTTCAACAAACGGAACTCAAGCGCGTGATTTATTCCGGTAATATCGAGCAATTTTATATTGCTGTAAAACTCCTGCAAATTTTTAAGTTGAACTATTGTTAACCCGTCCGGTTTTTTCCGCTCCCCCGCCATTTTGGCCAAAAAACGGTTCGGGCCAATTCCAACCGAACAGGTGAGAAAATCGCCAACCTCCGAGCGAATTTTGTCCTTTATTGCCTGTCCTAGCCTTGTTGCTGCGGCTAAATTTTGCTCGTAACTTGTTAGGTTGATGACAAATTCATCGATTGATAGCACTTGGTAGTGCGGCGAAAAACTTTCAATAACTTTACGGATTTCTTTGTGATAAATCATATAAAGTGCCGGCCGAGATTCGATAATTTTAATGTCCTGGTATATCCTCCTCGCCTCTTTAACCAGGCAACCGCATTTGATGCCTAGGTTCTTTGCCTCCCTCGATGCGGCGATAATACAGCCGGTACCACCAACGTAAGGCGCAATACCAACTGGTATTCCACGCAAAGTTGGCTGAACTTGTTGCTCAACCGATGCAAAAAACGAGTTCATATCCAAAAATAATGTTTGAAAATCTTTTGGTTTGTCGGTAATACTCATAAACCAATTATAGAACAAAAACCGAACAAGTTACAAATTTGACAATTAAAAAATTAAATAGTATATTTCTACCTAGCTGACAACCAGGTTGCACTGACTATGGCGCCATGGTCAAACTGGTTTCCAGGCTACTTCTGTGACTCACCCAATCTGATAGGCCCAGTGGAGGTTGGTCAGCCGGGAGTAATCCCGCAACAAGGCGGACGAATGTCTTGCTGTCGCGAATGCGGCGTAGGACAGAAAGTGGCAGCGCCTTATCGGAGCAGAAGAGCCTTTTGTAGCACAACCGATGACCCAGGTTATCGACAACCAGCAGTTGGGATCGGCATCCGTGCCAATCCCTTTTTTTATTTCATAAATCTGCTAGATTATAACTATAGAATGGAGATGATACCAATGGCAAAGGACCCAATCGTAATTGATCTGGGCAAACGAGTTCCCTCTGGCGCATTTCGACTTTCCGACGACGCAATCAAACGGATCAATACCCAACGATCCGGGATGTATCATCCCCCAGTCAAGAAGAACTGATGACCAGCCATTCGTCCTTGGGAGCGGCCTCATGCCAATCCCTTTTTTAATTCATTAACTGTATTACTAAATATGGGCGATCGTTCGTATCTAGTAGCAAGACAAAAAAATCCACCAAGTTTCCCCGGCGGATTTTTTTATTCCTAGTACTTTATGAACTTTACAAACTTTTTAACTTTATAAACTAACTTATTTTTTTGATTTCGAATTTCATTTCCCCTGCTGGGGTTTCAACCTCAACCTTGTCCCCGATTTTGTGGCCCATAATTGCTTTGGCAATTGGTGAGGAAACAGAAACTTTACCGGCAGTTGGATCAGCCTCTGTGGCGCCAACAATTTCATAGTTTTCGTCGCCATCAGATGACTTCAAAACAACTTTGCAGCCAATTTCAACAACACCACAGCCAGTGGATTTATCAGCCATTCGGCCATGGGAGAGCTTATATTCAATTTCAGCGATGCGGCCAGCAATGAATGCCTGCCGGTCACGGGCCTGGTGATAATCAGCATTTTCTGAAAGGTCCCCTAATTCACGAGCAGATTTAATTGCCTCTGCAACGTCTTTTAGGTCCTCATTTTTTAACTTTTCCAGTTCTGCTTCGAGTTTCTCCCGACCCTGCGTTGTCAAAATAATTTCTTCCATAATTTTCCTCTTTTGTGAGCAGATTTGCTATCTACTCTAAACAAAAATCCCCCATCGGGAACCTTATTAATAATACTCCATTATACTATGTGATCGGCTAATTTTTGTCAAGCAGATTTTACTAATTTACGAATAAGCCGAGGAACGAAATTACCAATAAATCCATTTTTTATTCGTATTTTCGTTCTTGGTTTTATTGGTAGATTGGTAAGAACTATTTACTTCTGGCTGAAATAGTACTGCAAAACATCGTAAGCGACTGGCTCTGAAGCAGTAAATCCCTCGCCACCACCTTCAATCATAACCATAATTGCTATCTGCGGATTATCGTACGGCGCATACGCCTCAAACCAGGCGTGCTCTTTTTGGTTATTCATAAACTGAGCAGTACCAGTTTTTGCCGCAGAAGTTACTGGCAAACCCTGTAAAATACGACCTGACCCTGATGATGACGTTACAGCTTGACGCATGCCAGCCTGAACGGCCGAAAGGCTGGAGGATGAAACCATATTTTGTCTCTGAATTACAGGGGGAAAAGTTTTGGTTACGTTGCCACTGGAGTCTGTAATATTTTTAACCAGTTGTGGTGTTAAAAGTTTCCCACCATTAGCAATTGCCGACATTGCATTTAACATTTGAAGTGGAGTGACCAATAAATCGCCCTGGCCAATTCCTAAATGATAGGTATCACCAATATACCAATTTTGGCCAATCGCTTTTTGCCGCCAGGCTGGTGATGGGACCAATCCAGCAGCCTCCGACGGCAAGTCAATCCCGGTCTTAGACCCAAAACCAAAAGACGATAAATATTTATCAATTCGATCAACTCCCAAACCTTTGATTTTGTCATAGCCACCAGCCAAAGCATAAAAGAAAATGTCGTTCGATTCAGCGATCGCCCGTTCAACATCAGTTACCCCAGTATGATATTTCCAGTCCGGAAATTTATATTCACCAATAGTAATTTCCGGCGGAGTCTCGATTGATGTATTGGCGGTAATTAAACCCTCGTTTAATCCAGCTGCTGCCATAACAATCTTGACGACGGAACCAGGCGGATAAACACCCATAGTCGAGCGATTCAAAAGCGGAAGTGTTGGATCATTGAGCAATTTTTGATACTCTGCATTGTCCAATTTTCCCTCAAAAATATTGTTGTCATATGATGGCAATGAAACCATTCCCAAAATTGCACCTGTTTGAGGATTCATTGCAATTACGGTACCAGAAGTAGAACCCGTGCCTGAGCTAGCAATTCCCTTAGTAAGTTCTGACGTCATAACCTGCTGCAAATTATAGTCAATATTCAGAGTCAGATTATTCCCCATGACCGGTTGCTGGGCACCTGAATCGGCTACGGTCTGCAGAACTTTGCCATGCGAATCAACCTCAACCCGCTCAACACCAGGGGTTCCTCGAAGATAGCTTTGGTAAATTTTTTCCAACCCAGTTTTGCCGGTATACTCATTCCTTAAATAGTCAGTGCTACTGAGAAGTTCATCGGCAGAAATCAGTCCAGTATAACCCAGGATATGGGCCAAGCCAGAATCACTTTTGTATTCACGAATCGATTGGGCAGAAACCGTTACCCCAGACATGCCAACGGTGCTCTCCTGCAAAATTAAAGACTGATCACGCGGCAAATCAGCTTGAATAATTGTTAATTGAATAGACGATAGACCAGCCGAATCAACTTTAGCCCGAATTTCATCAACCGATACTCCAGATATTGTTGACAATTTTTGATACTCAGCCTCCCGATCTGAAGTCTTTTTTGGCAAATCAGACGGGTAGACCCCAAGGACAAAACTCGGCTCATTTCTGGCCAACCAAACTCCCTTAGAGTCAGTGATAATTCCCCGGCTGGAAAGAATACTTCTTGGACGAACACTATTACCCTCAGCCAAACTTTGATTTTTTGATGCGTTTATCACCTGAAGAAAAAACAGTCTAGATGCTAAAAGCAAAAAAACGATGATTAGAATTATTTTAGGAAAAGACGCTGAACCTTTTTCTCTTTTTTCTTCAATTTTTGATTGACCCTCCAGCACCGGATCAGAATATTGAAAATCGGAGTCGCTAACAACTTGCGCTCTGCGCTTTTTTTTGTCCCCAGATAAATTAGAAAAATTGCCAAAAACGTCCATAATTCTACCTAATAAAAAAGCAGATAACAAATGGTCCTGCCCCAAGTTATAAATATGAAATCCTAACTTTCTCCCTGGAAATTTGGGGATTGAAAAAATAATATATTTTATTGCAAAAATAATACAATATCCCGCCGACAAAGGCGCCGATGAGAGATGAAAATAGTATCGGCATTAGCGTTAAAAAAGAAAAAATCTTAACTTCCAACATTTTCACTAAACTAGCGGCAACACAAGTCAGGAAAAATAAAAGAATGGAGAAAATAACTGAAGGTCTGGAAATTATTCTCCGACTGGATAGTAACACATAGACTATCATGACAACGAAATTCGGCAAGATAATATAGATTAATTGGATACCGGAAAGAACCGAAATGACTATCGATGCAACAAGCAAAAAAATTCCAGCATTACGCACATAACCGTAAAAGAGATAAATTAAAACGACAACCAAAACTAAATCTATCAAGCCGCCGAAAACTGTCAGTGACGGAATAATAGTTGATTGTAAAACAGCAACAATAACCGCCAAAATTATTGTTAGTACCCACATTTAAACTCCCGACACAACAAAAAGATATTCTATCTTGGAAAAATCGACCGGTGAAGCAACCTCTACTGTCTTAAAAATATCAGACTTAACTGAGACTTCGCTTCCAGCCGTGCCAACATAGATGCCTTTTGGCAATTTACCACCAAGTCCTGAGGTGATAACATTCTCCGATGGAGCAATGATTGTGTCCAGAGGAATACTTCCAAGTTTCATACCAGAAATTCCACCTGATAAAACTCCGGTCGTTCGCGAATTTTGCAGCATGACTTGCACAATAGAATCTTTACTGGTAATTAACATTACTCTGGAAGAGTCATCTGAGACAAAATCGATTTTCCCAACCAGGGCACCAAGAGAAACTACTGCTTGTCCCAGCAAGATACCGTCCCGAGAGCCTTTATCAATCATTAGCGTGCCAAAATAATTGCTCGGATCAAGCCCTATTACGTCGGCCAAAACCATGGTCATTTCTGGATGCGCATTTTTATAATCGAGCTGAGATTTTAAGCTCTTATTTTCCGCTGAAATTTCAGCTAGCTTCGCACCATCAACCTTTAACCCAACCAGGTCATTTGCCAATTGTTGATTGTCCCTTCGCAGACTTCCAATCTCAAAGATCATCGAGAAAAAATCGCGAGTGCTGTAACCAAAATTAACCAGCGGTTTGGAGATTGGACGTGATATTTTTCGAATAAATCCAGCTGAGTAGCGACTCACTGGCGACGGGACAACAAAAAACGCAACCAAAATGATAATTACTATAAACCAAGTTAAAAGACCACGACGCTTCATAATTTCTAATTACTAATATCTAATTTCTAATAAAATTCCAAATGACTAAACTTCTAAATTTGGCATTTTGATTTTGACATTTCATTAGTAATTTAGAATTAGATATTTGAAATTGATTTTTCATTATCGTTTGAACCTATTCGGAACCAAAACTTCAGATAACAAATCAATGTCCTCCAGCACAATTCCTGTCCCACGAACAACACAAGTCAGTGGATCATCAGCAATATGAACAATCGTTTTAGTTTCAATTGAAATTAATTTATCCAAACCGCGCAAAAGTGCTCCACCACCAGCCAGAATAACCCCTCTGTCCATAAT
>JBAXWD010000129.1:0-1763 GCA_037128645.1 Candidatus Berkelbacteria bacterium | reverse complement strand
GTTAAAGCGGCTCGTTTGGCAATTGCTGCCGGCGACAAAGATGTCCAAGCCAAGCTCAGCGCCGCCTACAGAGAGCTGGATGTCGCATCAAAGAAAAACGTTGTTCACAAAAATCGTGCTGCCAGACTAAAGTCCAGACTGACTAAAAAATTGGCGAGAGCGGCCTCTGCACCAACTGAAGTAAAGCCAGTCAAAAAAGTTGCCGCAAAGAAACCTCTGAAGAAAAAGAAATAATCTCACAAAAAAACTGCTCAATTGCCTATCATGAGCAGTTTTTTTATTCCATTTGCTTTATAAACTTGATACTTTATGAACTTTTAACTAGTACGTTGGCGTTACGACACTAAAGAATCTCGGAAATAGAATCCAAACAACCTTGCCAACAAGGAACCTCTTTTCAACCGGGCCAAAATATCTAGAATCATTTGAGTTCGGTCGGTTATCACCCATAGTAAAATATTCATCACTTGATAAATTCCAGCTGCCATCTTTATCGGTATAGAGCCCCTGCGGCAAATAATTCTCCGTTAATTTTTTGCCGTTAAGATAGACACTGCCTGATTTAACCTCAACCTTGTCCCCTGGCATTCCAATAACTCGCTTAACGTAGCGCTTGTGGTCCGGGTCACCTGGATAATTTAGCACTACAATGTCGCCACGCTCTGGATCAGAAAAATCGTAGCTAATTTTATCCAGTGCCCCAAATTCACCGGTTGCGAAAGTTGGATCCATAGACTCGCCGTCAACAATAAAAACTGTAATGACAAAAAAATGCAACAAAGTAAGAGTAATAATTAATATTACCAACCAACGTGCGAAGTCAAAAATAAAACCACCGCCAGAAACCACCTTGCCAATAAATGTATCACGATTAAACATAATTCTCCAAAAAATTCTAAATTCTAATATCTAAACTCTAAACAATTTCAAAATTCTAATGTTGTAATGTTCAAAACTTTTTGGAAATTTGGTCATTTAGATTTATTTAGGATTTAGAGCTTAGAATTTAGAGTTTGATTTACTTATACCCCGGTTCCCTAATTGTTGCTAAATTTTGGCCGACGTATCCGATAATCGGGTAAAGAGAAAGGCAAAAGTCCTGCAAACCCAAGCTTGGTTTGTCTGTAATAAACCAATCCGGCACCATAAATTCCTCTTCAGAAAAACGCTTGGCCCAAAGCGCTTCGCATTTGAAAACAATTGCGTAAGGCAAATATTCAACAAATTTTTGAAAATTCTTTGCGTCATACGGGAGTGGAGCTGGATCAGATAAATATTTTTTGAACGCCAACCAATTAGAGAGGGCTTGTCGGCCAAGCGCAGTTCGTATTGGCATTTTACTGCCAATGATAATGATAACAATTGAGGCCACCATCATACCAACCCAGAAAAATGCAGCGTACGGCAGAGACGGAAAATATTTAAAATTAAGGAAAAAACATACTAGAGCGAAAAAGAATAGAATAATCCCCACAAATTGATACTTTCTGTGCATGCTGGCTGGATTCTCTTTAAAGTAACCCAGCCTGGTTGAGAGCCCATAAATACCGTTTGTGAAAAGTGACATCTTATGGCTATACAAATGATTAGAAAAACGCTCCGAAACCTCTTGCTCAGATATTTTAATGCTGTCACGAAAGATCTTGGATAATAAGATCTTTTCAAAGCCCAAAAGTGGTCCAGCGAAAATTCTCTTGCCAAAAGCAAATCCACGGTCACGGTCGATGATAAAAATAAATTTGCGCAAGGCTAGGTCAATAAGC
>JBAXWD010000128.1:0-1778 GCA_037128645.1 Candidatus Berkelbacteria bacterium | reverse complement strand
TGATCTAGCTCAATCATCCCTTATTGATATTATTGTTAAGTCGTTTGAGAGTAGTTTAGGGTGGTTGTTTAGGTAGAGTAAACCTTAACTAAGTGGAAAGTTTGTAAAGTTATAAAATTAAGACTGAACGAAGTCATACTCTTAGAGCAAAACTAAACCAGTAGTAGTACACCGATGGTACTGATGATGATTCCGATGATATTTCGGTAGAGTTTGTCTTTTTCCTTTAAGAGAAGTATACCCAGAATAACAATTAGGACAGCAGAAATTTGATTTAGAGATGATAGTTGAGCCGCGTTTCTACCAATTTTGTAGGCAGAATATAGTGTTACAGCGCTGATTGCAGATAGGATGCTGGCCATAAAGAAACCATACCTAACCTCTTTTGAGACTAAGGATTTTATTTGTATTAGTTTTTTGGGAAAGATTATTGCCAAGACCAAGCCTGGGCCAAGGAAGGCAAGAAAGACAAAGGTTAGAGGGTCAAACGTCCTTACAATTAGTGCGTCGTTTACAAAGGCAATGCCGTAGACTATAGCCGAGGAAATTGCCAGCCAATCACCTTTATGAAGTTTTAGTATTTTCTTTTTCCACAGAACAATCAGTGCTCCAGCGAAGATAAGCATGATTCCAACAATTTGGAAAAAGCTTAACTGTTCTTTAAGAAAAATATAAGAGGCAACAACCGAAACTATCACATTCAACTGAAATAAAATTGTATATCTAGAAATATCAACTTTTTTTAAAGAGCCATACCGCAGAAGATTCCCAACGGCATAGATCAACATCATGAAGATAAAACCAGGGATTAGAATAAAAAGATTCTCGAAATCAAATCCCCTGATGATTAAGGCAAAACCGACCAAAAGGCTGACGGAGAGCTGAAAGCCGATCGAAAAGACAACTGGGTTGGTTTTCTCAACATTTAAGGTCTTTTTTTGATAAATAGCCGAAATGCTAGTTGCAATCACGCTAATTAATAATAATATTTGCCAGCTCATAGTAAATATCTTAAATGGTTTTTTGATTTACTGCCAGAAGATATCAGTTGTCTCGTAAGAATTTATAGAATAAACGCATTTATTTAGAGGGAAGAAAATATTAATTAAGCAACTTAATTTTTTTAGATAATTTATAGTTAAAAAAAAGTTGTATATTTGTTGTATCAATTATCTTGCTGGAGTATAATTTTACTATCAGTATGAGGATAAAAAAGGAGGAATAATGAAGCAGTTTTTTCGTTATCTGGGCATTTTGTTATGGAAGGCTAAATATTTAATCATAATTGTGCTAGTTTTGGTTGCAGGTTTTGGAGGTTTTTATCTATATAAACAGAACAGAGACTCTGATATTTGGAAAAAAGCTGAAGATCATTATCGGAGAGCAGACTATACAAAGACAGCGACGGAGTTAAAAAAGGTTGGGATGCCCTCAAGCGCAGAAAAGCTGAAAATTTATGGTCAAACAATGTTTGCAGTCAAAGATTATTCTGCTTCTGAAAAAGCATATTTGAAACTCTACGATCTAAATAAAGATGTTTTTGCCAAGATTATGGTGGGGAATATCGCCAACCAGCAAAAAAAATATGATAAGGCGATCAAAAGCTATCGGGAAGTGATCAAAAACAATCCAAACTATATCGCGGCCTACTCAAATCTAGCGATTGTTTATCGTTCGATGGGTAATAATGCAGAAGCGATCAAGGTAGCCGAGGATGGGATCAAGAACAATCCAGGCAATACCGAAATGTATATGCTCTTGATTTCACTTCTAGCGAC
>JBAXWD010000127.1:0-1779 GCA_037128645.1 Candidatus Berkelbacteria bacterium | reverse complement strand
CTGATCCAAAACTTTATCCAAAGTCAAAGTCTTCAAATCTTTTTTATACAAAAGCTCGCAATTCTGTTTTTTATTCCTCAACAAGGATAATTCCTCAGAGAAACCATTGAGCGCCGATTCTTTAAAAGCATAATATGTCAACTTCTGGCTCTTATCGGAAATCGCGACCTCTAAATTTATATCCCGTGGACGCAATTTATTAAAAAGCTTCATACTTCCCGGCATGGCATCAATATTTATACCGTGCCAACCTTTTTTGTAGAAATGATAAGTATTAGAGAACCGTTTAGGATGATGAGCTCCAATATCGACGAAAAAACCCTTGTATGAGGAGTCAAAAAAACGAGCCAGAATTGCGTCTTCACCTTCCTGCGAATAAAACTCAGAAGCAAAATTTTCGAACGGTTTGGTTAGAGTTTTATAAATCTTTTCCTGAAACTTTTTTGGGATGATTTTCTTGGCAATTTTTTTTAACATAAAAACTAGTCCTTATTTTTTATAATGCTTATTCCAGTCCTAAACAACCGAAGAATGTTTAGGGTTCTTAGAAACATAACAAAATTGCCTGATGTTTGACGGAAAAATACTAAGGAAAAAGTCGAAATTGTATAGGAAATCAAAGTTGCCCAGGCGGAACCGATGATACCATATTTTGGAATTAGGTAGAAGTTCAGCGCAACATTGGAAATACCGCCAATTAGTGCCCTTACAAAAGAGATTTTGATATAATTTTCCGCCAAGAGATACTGCTCGCTAGCAACGCCCAGAAATATCGCTACTCCAGCCCAGATATAAACTGCTAACACCGGCCCGGCGCCGACATATTGCGAGCCATAGACAAAGGCAATGATGTCTTTGGAGAAGAATGCCACAGGCGCAGCGATTAATATTGCCATCCAAATCATAATGTCGTAGAAAGATTGCATTCGACTTAAATAAAGCTCTTTGCTGATTTTTCGCAGCGCCACAATTGAGGGAAAAACCGAGCTGCCTATCGCCATCGGAACAAAATACCAAATTTCACTCAGCTTAACTGCAACTGAATAAATTCCAACCTCGGTTGCACCCAACATATTGCCAATCATAATTTGGTCAATTTTCATATAAATGATGACTGCTATTCCAGAAAACACCAACGGCCAGCTATCGGCCAAAAGCTTCTTCATTTGGGCAAAGCTTACCTGCCACTTACTGATCTGTTGTTTGTTCAAGAAATATACCAACACCAAACCTATTTCACCAAGAGCAATTTCTGCTAAAGCCAACCAGGCAAATGTTGCCAACTTAGCTCCGGCAACAAGAAAAAATATCCTAAGTAGGCTAATAAAAACAAATGATCCTAATTTTGAATAAATAACGAATTTCGATTTAATTTCCGACTGAAACCAGAAAGCGATTGTGTCAAAGGCATAAAAAATATAGCTGCTGGCCAAAATAATGATAATACCTTTTGTCAGCGAATCTAGACTTTTTGTCAGCACCACGCTGACAACGATAACAGCAAAGGTCGCGAACCCGGCAATAATCTTAAGAAAAAAAGTACTACCCAAAATTCTATTAGTCGCGGCCTTGTCCTTGACAATCTCCCGAATGACGATATTATCAAGTCCAAGTGACATTAGCGAGCTAAATAAGGCCACATAAGCTAGGCCATAGTTAAAAATTCCATACTGCGTCGGGCCAAAATACCTAGCCATCCAAACGCCAACCGCCGCGCCTAAAATTAATCGGGCAACATTATCACCAATTAGCCATCCGGTATTGCGAATGACTTTCTTT
>JBAXWD010000126.1:0-1780 GCA_037128645.1 Candidatus Berkelbacteria bacterium | reverse complement strand
AAACTTGTAGGTTCTTTTATCTAAATTGTTTGGATTGTCATTATTCATTTCTTTAATCTTAAATCTTTTAATTTAAATCTATTCAAGAAACCCGCCATTGAATGGTTCGTTTTTTATTCTACTTGTGTTTGGTTTGTGTTCGGTCTTCATGTATACAGTATACCAAACACAACCCGAACACTGTCAAATAGTTTAGTGCGAAATAACCTAGTACTACAATATGCAAATCAGTATTATGATTTTGATAGTTCAGCAACCAGTTCGGTGTGATGGGTTTGCGGGAACATATCTACTGGTTGGATTTTCTTTGCTGATATCCCAACAATTTGGAAATATTTTAAGTCTCTGGCAAAAGTTGGCGGGTTGCAAGAGACGTAAACTAAGTTCTTAAAGTTGCAAGTTGCAAGTTGCAAGATTAAATCCTTGGGAAGACCGGCCCGTGGAGGATCCAGAATAATAATCTTATTGTTTAATTGTTCAATTGTTATATTGCTAGAATCAGACTGGATAAATTCGCAGTTGGTTATTTTGTTTATTTTTGCATTGTCTTTGGCATCGCGAATTGCCTCTGACACAACTTCGATTCCGGTAACTTTTTTAGCCAACGTTGATAAATAAATTCCAATTGACCCGGTGCCACAATACAAATCAACAACCTCATCGCCGATTTCAATATCAGCAAATTCTTTTATTTTATCGTAAAGAGTTTTAACCCCTTCTGAATTAGTCTGAAAAAAACTTTCCGGAGAAATTTGAAAAGTGTAACTTCCAATCTTTTCATAAATCACCGGCGAGCCAAAAATTAATCGTCGGCGCAATCTTAGCAGCGATTTTGCCGGCGCAATGGTGTGATAAATTGATTTGACGCTATCAACGCTTTTTAAAACGTCGACAATTCCCTTTTCTCCCGGTAGGTCGTCTGATGCCGTAATTATTTCAACCATGACGTCGTTCGTTCGTTTCCCCTCTCGAATTTTTAATTGCCAAAATGAAGTTTTGTGGTCAATGTTTTCATTAATGTAGCAGCGCAATTTTTCCAATATTAAATTAGATTTTTCTGATTGTAGCAAACACTCATCAACCACTACCAATTCTTTATCATTAAGATATCCATGGCGGGCGAAAGCGATTTGATTGTTTTTATCTAGCATAAACATAAAACGGATTGAATTACGGTAATACAATTCCTTTTCGGAACCTGCAATAATCGGCAAAATTTGAGCGTCGATTTTCTGTCGGGACAACGACTCTTTGACTAAATTTTCTTTGATTATTAATTGGTTTTTGTAAGAAATATTTTGATGTTCACATCCGCCACATTGATAAAAATATTTGCATGGCGGATCAATCCGCATTTCTGACGGTTTAATAATTTTTTTTACTGCGCCAAACGCAAAGTCTTTCTTCTGGTCTGTTAATTCAATTTTAACTATATGGCCTGGTGCAACTTTTTTAACAAAAACAACTCGCCCATCATCCAAATGTCCGATGCCTGATCCGGCAAACCCCATTTTTTCAATTTCAACTTGCATAGTTTATATTATAGCGCGAAATTGTTATTCGCAAAGATGATAGAGAATTATCCCAGCAGCGGTTGATACATTCAGTGAATTTGCAATTCCGTACATCGGTATCTCTACAATTCCGTCGCATAGTTGCAAAAGATCATCAGAAATTCCGTCGACTTCATGACCAACGATGATGGCAACGGGTTTCTGAAAATCAAATTTTTTATAATTAATTGAGACATTTGTTTGCTCCAGCGCGATGATTTGAATTC
>JBAXWD010000125.1:0-1780 GCA_037128645.1 Candidatus Berkelbacteria bacterium | reverse complement strand
GTATTTGTTTTATTATGCCCGCGTAGCTCAGTGGATAGAGCGTCCGGTTGCGGTCCGGAAGGTCGTTGGTCCGATTCCAATCGCGGGTACCAAGCCGCTTTGCGGCAAGTGGAAAGTTTATCAAGTTCATAAAGTTGAAAGTTCAAGGAAAGATTACTTTATGCCGGAAATTAGAAAACTTAAAAACGGAATTACTCTGGTTTTATCCGAAGAAAAAAGAACTGAGGCTGTGAGCCTCATTGTTTATATCGGTGCAGGTTCTCGTTACGAGGATGATCGTGTTGCTGGTATGACTCATTTTTTGGAACACATTCTATTTGATGGGACCGAAAAAAGGCCGACAGCGCTAGATGTAACGAAGGAAATTGATGCCATTGGTGCTGATGTTAATGCTCATCCAATGGAGGAATACACTAATTTTCACATTAAGGCAGCTGCTGAACACTTGGAAATTATTGCGGATATTTTTTCTGATATGCTACTGAATTCTCGAATTACCGAAGCAGACATTGCCAAGGAAAAGAAAGTTATTGCAGAAGAGATCAAGATGCGAACCGATATTGCTCCGAGCCACGTATTCAATGTTTTTGATGAGGCAATTTTTGCAGGGAATAACCTAGGTCGTTATGCCGCTGGTGAACTTGAGGTGATTGATAATATTTCCAGGGATGATGTTATAAATTTTTACAAAAAGTACTATCTTGGAAACAATGTTTTTATCTCAGTTTGTGGTAATTTTGCCGGCAGGACGGCTGACGAAATTTCAGATTTAATCGAATCAAAATTCAATTTTCCTAGTGGTACTGTTAAATTAGAAAAATCTCTTGAATTTAAACAGGAAAAATTGCGTTTTTTGGCTAAAAACAGTCAGCAAACGAACTTTATTGTCGGTTATTATGGCTGTCCTTTTAACTCGCCTGATCGTATTGGACTTAAGCTTTTGTCAGTAATTCTTGGTGGCAATATGAGTTCGCGACTTCATACTGAACTACGGGAAAAAAGAGGCCTGGCTTACGATGTTAGAACTTTTAGTTCATCAATTTCTGACATTGGAATTATCGAAACTGTCGCTGGGGTTGCTGACGAAAAAGCCGGCGAAGCGCTAACAGCGGTCATTGCAGAGTATGAAAAAATTAAAGCCGGCGTTACAGAAGATGAACTTTCGATGGCAAAGTCCTATCTTTTGGGTCAAATGAAGATTAGTTTTGAAGATTCAGAAAATTTAGGTGAGTTTAATCTGTCGCAAGTTTTTTATACTGGCAGCAACTTAGTACTCTCGGATATTTCGGAAAAAATTGCTAAAATAACTACAGCGGACATTAAAAATTTAGCTAATAAATATTTTGACAACAAAAAACTTTCTGTCGCCGTTATTGCCAAAAAAGAAGTACGACCAGAAATTGAAAAAGTAATTAATAGTTTAGGATAGGAGTCTTATGGAAAAGCCGATGCTAGAGAGAACAATGATCGCTATTAAATCTGAATCGATTCAGCGCCACCTCGTTGGTGAGCTTATGACCAAGTTCGAGAAACGTGGTCTAAAGATGATTGCTTGTAAATTATTGGCGCCAGACGCTGATCTTATCGGCAAACATTATGCTGATGATGAATCGTGGTATGTATCATCTGGAACTAAAACTAGAGCTAACTATGAAGCTAGGGGCGAGAAAAATTTGCTTGAGCCAGCTGAATATGGCAGAAAAACCAGGGATTTGTTAATGGACAGCCTGAAAGACAGGCCAATATTGGTTATGATTTGGGAAGGCCCACAGGCTATCGC
>JBAXWD010000124.1:0-1795 GCA_037128645.1 Candidatus Berkelbacteria bacterium | reverse complement strand
GTTCCAAAGAATGTCCAGTGCCGGCACAATTGCCTCGTTAGGTGCACCATTTTCAATCGTTTCGCGCAGGTATTCGTAGCCTAACTTAGCAGCAGCGAGTTTGCGCTCTCTCTCATCGCCATAATCATCAATAAAGCAATCAGAGATAATTGCAAATCCGCCCGGCTTAACCATCTCGGCAATCCTTTCAACAGTTTTCGCCTGCAACTCATATGGCATGTGATGAACCGAACCAGTGCAAGTAACCACATCCGATAATTCTTTTGGCTTCCAGGTTAAAATATCGCCAAGTTCAAAACCAATATTCGGATAAGTCTTTTTTGAGTAGGAAATGTAGCGTTTGTCAAAATCTTGACCTGAAAGTTCCAAATCCTTTCGCTTCTGGGCAATTTGACCAAGCAAATATCCAGGGCCGCACATTACATCGAGAAGTGCGCCATTTTTGGGAGATTTTTCAACAATAAGTTCCAGCACTTTTCGCCACGAAGTTTTATATGGCCAATAATTCATCTCCAATTCATAAATTTTGGAATCAGGTAGTTCTTTCATGGGTCTCCTTTATCTTCATTTGGTAATTGCCAAGATTATGACTGCAATTATGAAAAACAGCAGCAGCCAACCGGCGTTGGCCAAAAGCATTTTAATTGCTTCCTTTTTCTTTCCATCAATATAGAGGAAAATTGGTTTGCCAACAAGCAGCCCGCCAACTATTAGCGCTGACATAGCAAAAAGCAAAAGTGCGGTAATACCGGTATAAACAGTATCAACCGGGCCCAAAAGAGAATTGGCACGGTTCATAAATAGTGCAACAAGAACAATATAGAAGCCAACGCCTAGCGAATACAAGAAACTTTGTTTGCAAATTTCTTTCACAATTCTCCTTTGTTATTCGTACCTTAGTGCATCAACCGGATTTAATTTCGAGGCTTTGATTGCTGGATACAGTCCGGAGAATAAGCCGATTAAAGTTGTGAAGCCAATAACGGCAGCGATTAGCCAAAGCGGGAAACTGCCAATATTATTTACTGGCAAACTGCCCAAACTGGCGCCATATTTTGTGATGATAAATTTGCCAATTTGGCCTAGGAAAATACTGCCTATGAGACCAAAAATTCCGCCCCAGAACCCGAGCATTGCCGCTTCAAAAGTAAATAGGCTGCGAATAACACCTTTGGTTGCTCCGCACGCCCGCATTACACCGATCTCTTTGGTTCGCTCGAGAGTTGCCATCATCATGGTGTTAATGATTCCAATTCCGGCAACAAACAGTGAAATGCCGGCAATGGCACCCAGAACAATTCCGACTAAAGTCATAATTTTATTAATTTGATCCAGCATTGCCTGGGCTGTTACCGGTCCGTAGCCAAGTTTGGAAATTTGATCGGCCACATTCTGCAAATTGGCCGGATCATCAACTCTCAAAATAATTGAAGTATAGCCTTGGTCGGCAAAATTATCTTGCTTGACCAGCGTCATAACGTTGGAGTTTTGACATTGCTGATTTTTGTCGCATTTTGGGTACTGCCAACTAACCTGAGTATTTAGTCGCCTAGCCCAAGCGATGTTGACGTAGTTACTGCCATCGCCAACAGTCCCATTATCGGCAACGCCGATAATCTCGGCAGTAATGTCTATTCCTTGGTTGTTTTGAGTCTTGTACCAACTATCGTCGGCATTTGCTGGTGGTTTTGCCGGTAGCGGACCCCAGTCAATACCACTTCCGCCGCCGCCCATTTTTGAATTGAAAATAACATTTTTGCCAATCAAATCCTTTTCTTTGCCGTGCCGACTAAAA
>JBAXWD010000123.1:0-1810 GCA_037128645.1 Candidatus Berkelbacteria bacterium | reverse complement strand
GCTCTATCTCACCCATCAGACAGGTGATCTAGACGTGCTAAGTTCTGCCGTTATCGAAAGACATCGGCTTGAAACTGAGCACGAAGACAACTGCTTTGTGAACGACCCGCAGGGATAACCACTTGCGGGATTTTTTTATATATTTTTTGTGATTTCTTGCTGAACTTGATATGGATCCGGAATATGTTTGATGGTTAATTTGTTCTCTTTGCCGGCAGTTTGAATTTCAACCTGACCGACATTTAGCGTTGTGCCAATCATTCCAGAGGTAGAATTCGTTACATCTTGAATTTTTGAAAACTCAGTTTCGGTAATTTGACGGTTAAAAAATCCGCGCTGGTCAACATTTATCACCCGCTGGCTGGTAATCAGACAAAAACTGTTGGCGTAAATAAACCAAACCTTCGAAACGACGGCAAAAATAAATAGTAATGCCAAGCCACCAATAATATAGAACAAATCACCAAAATCAAAATAAATCAGCACAACAATTGCTACCGCCAGCGCCAAAGTTGACTGCAAAAGTGGCCAAAAGAAAACTATCGGGTGCCGGCGAACAACGTTAAAAACCTTCTCATCTGGCCGCTGACCTTTAAATGTAAAGTCAGAATTATTCATAACATTACTATTGTATCATTTTAGGCTGCCAAGGAATGGCAGAATGGTGAAAACCAGCATCAAAATCAGCAAAACTAGAAAGACAATTTTTACCCATTTTTTTCCATTGTGCTCAAACATCTCAATAAGCTCCAAATTACAATTTCCAAATTACAAACAAATTTAAATTTCCAATATCCAATAAGTTTTTAGATTGATATTTTTTAATTTGTTTGCGATTTGTTTCTTGAGATTCGAGATTTAGTCTTCTTAATTTGATTCAATATTAATATTAGCCCGGCAATGACGACAATCAGAAAACTGGAAGCTATAATTTTGTTCAAGGTTGTTGACCGCAGAGCCACCCAGCCAAAAAGTGCGGCAATTGCATAAAGCGAGAGAACTGTTGCCGGCACAGAAAAACCGGCGGCTAAAAATCGGTGGTGCAAGTGGGTTTTATCTGCAGTGGTAAACGGATTTTTCCCGCGAAGAATGCGGGCACCGGCAACAATTAATCCATCAACAATGGCAAAGCCGAGTACCAAAAATGCGGTGGCCAATTTTCCGCCAGAAATTAATGGCAAAACTCCCAGCATGAAACCAAGGAACATCGAGCCAGAATCACCCATAAAAATTTTTGCCGGGTAAAAATTCCAGTAAAGGAACCCAACCGCTGCGCCGCAAAGCACAATAGCTATCATTGCCACAGCGCTTTGACTAACAGCCAAACTAAGCATAAAAATAATAAAAGCAGCTATGCCGGAAACACCGGCGGCCAATCCATCAATCCCATCGATAAAATTGATAACATTCATCATGCCAATGAGCCAGAAAAACGCTAGTAAATCCGACCAAAGCCAAATGTGGTGAGTAGCACCAAAGACATTAAAGCTAATAATGACTGAGTTCAAATTGATTGCCTGGCCGAATGGATTTGAGAGTACGCCAACCCCAATCCCCCCAGCAATAACAATTAGTGCAGCTAATGCTTGAAAACCAAATTTTTTCCAAGCTGAAAGACCGCGAAGATCATCGTAGAGCATTGCACCAACAATAATCAAAGTAGAAAACCAAATACTAACAATTCGTTTGTCGCGGCCGAGCCACTGTCCGGCACCGATAGTTGCGTGCGGGCTAATAAATACAAAATAAATAATTGAGACTATAAAAAAAGCCGCGAAAATTGCCAAACCACCAATTCTTGGAATTGGTT
>JBAXWD010000122.1:0-1833 GCA_037128645.1 Candidatus Berkelbacteria bacterium | reverse complement strand
TTTTTTGACAGTATCAGTTGGTAAAATCAATTTTTGGCCAGAATCAGCCAAAAGATTCTCTATTAAATTTTCCAGTCCTGGTTCATAAAATGAAGCACTGATGTCTTCGCCTTTAAAAAACTTTAACGTGTTGGCAATTGCTCCACCAACTAAAATTTGATCGGCGCAGTCGGAAAATCTTTTTATCAGACCAACTTTATCTTTAATTTTGGCGCCACCTAAAATAATCACAAATGGATGTCGCGGATTTTCTGTTAGGGTCGAGAGCATTTTAACTTCCTTCTCCAGTAATAATCCGGCGTAACTCGGCAAAAAATTAGTAATACCTTCAACAGAAGCATGTGCGCGGTGGCTAACGGCAAAAGCATCATTAACAAAAACCTCAGCATATGACGCTAACACATTAGCAAAAGCCAAATTGTTCGTCTCTTCTTCGGCATACCACCGAAGATTTCCAAGGACTAAAACTTCTTTCGGCTGCAGTTTGTTAACCTGCTCCTTTACTGCTGCTTCAATAACATAGTCCGTTGCCACAATCTTCCCTGGATGAAGTTGCGAAAAACGTTGCGCCAATATTCTAGTCGAAAGTGAGTGGACAATTTCGCCATCAGGCCTTCCAAGATGAGTACCAATAATTATTTTACAATTCTTAGATTGCAGATATTCGATAGTTGGAATCGTAGCTTTGATTCGATTGTCATTAGAAATTTCGCCATCTTTTAGCGGAACATTCCAGTCGACACGCAAAAATACTGTTTTCCCCTCAATTTCAACGTCTTTCATTAATCTCATATGTTCCTCATTTCTTTTTCAATTTCGGATTTCTTGTTTTAAATTTTCGGTGGAATAAGCTCATGGCTTTCGGTCCGAGTGGCTTAGTATCCAAGCCTTGGTACAATTTTATGATATCAGGGTTGGCATGTGCTCGTCTAATTTTTTTCGCCTCGTCGTCCGTATAGAATGTTGCAGATCTTTTCGTCCGGATCTCAGGCGTTGTTGGAATTGGTTGCCCGCCGCCACCCAAACATCCTCCGGGGCATGCCATAACCTCTACATAATTATAACGTTTTATTCCAGATTTCATATCAGCCAGTAATTTTGCCGCATTTTTTAGGCCAGAAACTACTGCAACTTCCAAAATTTCGCCATCAACATCAACCGATGCCTCTTTAATTCCTTCCATGCCACGAACTTCCCTAAATTCCAATTTTGGCATGTCGCATTTGCACAGTTTGGCAACAACTGTTCGCAGCGCCGACTCCATTACCCCGCCGGATGAGCCATAGATTGTTGCGGCGCCGGATGATGACCCCAGCGGCGAATCAAACTGAGTATCGGCCAATTTTGGCAAATCAATATTTTTGTTTTTAAAAATTTTTGCCGCTTCGCGAACAGTTAATGCAAAATTAACCTCCGGATTAAATGTCTGACACATTTCTGGCAGTTTAGCCTCATGCTTTTTGGCAATACAGGGCATAATTTCAACAATTTTTATTCGGCTTGGTGGTACGCCAATTTTTTTAGCAAAATAGGTTTTAACTGCCGGCGCCAGACAATGAGTTGGCGATTTTGTTGTAGTTAAGTTTGGAATTAATTCATGGTGAAAAGTCTCAACATACCTGACCCAGGCCGGACAGCAAGCAGTAAACATTGGGTCATCTTTTTTTGTTTGCAATCGCTCCATCAATTCTGCAGCTTCTTCCATCGTTGTAATATCGGCACCGAAATTAACATCAAAAACATAATTAAAACCCAAATTTTTTAACGCCGCCACGATCTGGCCGGTCATAACCTTCCCGTTTTTAACGCCAAACCCCTCGCCGATGCTTGCCC
>JBAXWD010000121.1:0-1866 GCA_037128645.1 Candidatus Berkelbacteria bacterium | reverse complement strand
AACCTGCTGATGCCCAATGTTTTTTGCATAATCTGGGTGACGGTGGCCTAAAAATAATTCTGATCGCATATCCGGGACAACTATTTTGGTTTTTCCACCAGGCTTCAATACTCGTTTTATTTCTTTGAGGGCTAAGTTCGGAGACTTCAGGTGTTCAAGAACGTTGTCTAATAACACAAAATCAAAGGAGCTAGATCCAAACTTTAGTCTGGTTGCGTCCATGACATTAAAATCCAGCTTCGGAAATCTGTCTCTAGCAATTTTAATATTTTTGCTGTTGGCGTCTACTCCAACAACATTAAAATGGTGGGAGAGACAGAAAGTTCCAAATCCCTGTCCGCATCCGACATCGAGAGCATTTTTGATTCGCATAGGGAAAAAAATTAATCTTGATTATATCCACAATATTAAGCGAAATTTGCTGTATAAGCAAGCTGCCAATTCTTTAAATAAAAAATGCCTATCTTTCGATAGCCATCCTTTATTTGGTGGACCTAGACCTGGAATTTTGGAACACCTTCATCGAAATTGTCTTCGAGTGGGCTTCGGTTTTAAGGCAGGTATATTCTAGAGGGTATCCAAAGTTATAGTGGATATCCCCTTAATAGTTTTTGAATTATCGATCGCTTTTTAGCGCCAAGGCAAAGGATTTGAGTCTTTCGGAGTAAATACCTTTCTGTAGTTCAGAGTCTGTTAGCATCAGCCTTGGCTGGATCGACAACGAGTACTCCTGTTCAAGTTTATTTATATATGGCTCATTTTTCATACCATTCCCAGAAACCGAAAGACAGGCGATAGATTTGATCTTTTTTAAATATTTTTCAATATATGTCCGTAGTGCCGGTGAGATACCGCCAAACCAAAGTGGAGCGACCAAAACCACCAAATCATAATCAGCCGGATCATGGGCTACGTCGCCAATCTCACCCTTGGCTTTTGTCATCGATTGCCAACCGGACATCACAAACCCCTTTGGTTTAAGTTCGACAATCTCCTCAACATCCGCAGAGATCATTTCCGCTAATTCTTTTGCCACTTGCTTGTTATGCCCCGTTCTTGAGTAGTAAACAATTAGTGTTTTCATAATTTAACTTTTAATTATTTATGGCTTTTGTTTGTTTCCACCAGCCAACAATAAGCGGCAAAACAAAAGTGATGATGTAGTACAAATAAACATCAATTTTGTAGTATCCGTCGGTCGGGTTGAATAGTTTAACGAGTAAGAAATAATCCAGAACGATAGCAATGACTGCCCAAATTATTCCCATGTATATCCACTCGGAATATGCGGCAAAATCGATCTTTTTGATTAATACCCACAGGGTAATAATTATGCCAATCGGCATAATATACCAACCAACGACGGATTGAGGAATTTTTACCATGATAAAGATAATCCCCAAAGCCCAACCGATCAGCCATAAAAGTGCTCCCCAACCGATGGTTTTTTTCCAAAATCCTTTGCTCATTTTAACTCCTTTATAATAATATTTTTAAATCTTGTCGTTGAAATGTAGTGATCATTGTTATTTCTATACTGGTTGGGATTTCTGATATTACTACATTGATCGGGTTATCGATCTTTTTTACCGGAAACAGTGTTTGCAAACTCAAATATTGTGCCGATGGCTGTGCCAAACACGCCAACGATCAGTAAAATTCTAACCAATTGCGCCCAATTGAAAGAATAGGCCGAAAAGTCAAAAGGAAAGACACGATAAACATTGACCATGACGATGATGCCCCATATATTCAACAGCACTTTCAAGATTGCTTTAATAACATTGTTATTAGCAATCAGAAAGATGAAATTAGCGACGATGGTGGCGTATAGGGAGATATAAAACAGCGGCAAAACCTTGGACC
>JBAXWD010000120.1:0-1884 GCA_037128645.1 Candidatus Berkelbacteria bacterium | reverse complement strand
ATTTAGCCGAACGCAATGAACTCATATTTAACATGGAGCGAATGCTGGCTTTCGCTACGGGCGCCAAAAAAAATCGTGACACTAATCAGTCATCACTTTTTGGCGAGGATGTAATTGAAACTGCCAAAATTGAATTCGAAGCCACACAACCAGCCGAGAAGAAGCAACGACTAGCCTGGGAGCGCGAGCTTTTAGGGATGTACGTTTCTGAACATCCATTGTCAGAGATCGCGCCTTTAATTGAACCTCATCAACAGAAGAAAATAGTTGAGATTTCGGCCGAAATGGACAATCAATTTGTCCGAGTTGCCGGAATTATTATGAATGTTCAGGAAATAATCACCAAAAAAAATAGCCAAAAAATGGCTTTTATTAAAGTGGAAGACCAAACAAAAAACATTGAAGTTCTGGTTTTTCCGAAAATATTCGCTGCCACACCGACAATTTTTACACCGGACCAAGTTATTGTTGTCGATGGCTACGTCAGCAACAAGGATGGCGAACTAAAAATATTGGCTGAGGAGATTTTTCCTGTTGGTCTTTCGCCAGATGACCCTGTGGGCGATGATAAAATCCCAGAATTCGTGCCTAGAGCGAAGAAAAAATTAAATAGTTGGGGCGGCGGAGGAGGCGGTAATGGCGGTGGATATTCAGGAGGGTATAATCAGCCAGCACCGACAGCAAAAACGCCATCAGCACCAATTGATACCAAACCAGAACCACTGCAAATTACTATACCTCGTGGCTCGGCACCACACATTTTAAAGGACATAAAAACTGTAATTGCGTCTCACCCTGGGACTAGCCCGGTAATTATGAAAGTACCGAAGAACGGCGAAGGCTGGGAGGAGATCAAAATAAAAAACCGCCTTGACTTAAGCCCAGTAGTTAAGAGAAAATTAAAAGAGATAGTTGGAAACGAAAATATAACCTAGGAGAAATATGGTCATCGCCGAAGCTAGTCCAGCAGTATTTAAATCTGACGAAATGCTGACGCCGGAACAAAAAGCTGAGCGACTGAAAGGGTTTGCCGATGCTGTTTTTGCCTTATGCAAAGATAGAACACGCTCGGATGCTGAAAAGGGCGTGGTTTTGGCAGATGCATTTTCAAAGCTTTGCCAGAGCAAAGAATTTCGAGCTGAAGCAATCTCAAAAGCTAGGCAGATTTTCGAAATCGTCGCTAATGCGTACAAACTTGATGCACGAGTTTTGATTGCCGGGCTTTTAGGTGAAATTGCCTCAGCAGATCTACTTGAATCACTCGATGATGTGGACGAAGTCGATTATCCAGAACTAAACGATGATTTGACCATGGCCACTGATTGGAAAATTAAAACATCAGATGGAAAAATCCACCCAGTGCAAACAAAAACCATTGGGATGATGACCGAACGAGAAGACATGGGAAAATCAGCGCTTCCAGTGCTAAGCAGCGTAAATACCATAGATGACCTCAAAAATTTCTATCGAGCAGTTGAAAAAATTTCAGATCAGTTTGTTGTTCTTTTAGGAAACCACATAGTAAAAATAGATGATTTTGGTCAAAATCCGTTAAATTTAAGGCAACTGTCATTCTCAATCATTCCAGATAGTAGATTTTACAACGTCCCGTCTGTAAGCCAAGGCAGGAATAGGCTTGAGGACTTATGCTACCAAGCCGCACGGATGCATATTCTATACCAAGAATCAGAGGAGAAACCAATGATGTGCCTGTTAGGCAGCGCAAACTACGAAGGTTCTGACATCAATAAAATCACTGGAGAGCCTAGGACTCCTGCTAGAGAACGAGCTCATGTTGACCTCAAAAAAGTTCTTCAGGATGATATTGACCGTTCTCTTTTCAAGACCTTGGAAACACTTATGCTGTTTGCAAGGCTTGGATTT
>JBAXWD010000012.1:0-12034 GCA_037128645.1 Candidatus Berkelbacteria bacterium | reverse complement strand
GTGTATACGGTTGCAGCCGTAGAAATATTACCAGCGACATCTTGGGTTTTTATTCGCAAATAATAGCTTTGATTATAGTTAGTCGATAAATCGCTTGCCGTGTAGTTTGTGGTAGTTTGCCAGACACTCGGATCGGCTGAAGCATTTGTACCGAAATAAACATAATAACCGGCAACTCCCGACGGAGTTATCCCGTTTGCATTGTCACTTGGCGCAGTCCACGAAAAGTAAGGTGTTGGATAGTTATACCAAGTCGCCCCGTCAAGTGTCACGCCACTCGAAGTGCTTTTAGCGGTAATTGAGCTTGGATTATTTGGTGGTAAAAGATCTGGATTGTAATCAGGTGATGTAATGCCGGAAAAGTTAATCCAACCCCAGTCTTCGCTCCAGGCATAACCGGAGAAATTTCCTCCTGTAGCTATCACCACATTGGCGCCGGTCGGACTTGCATTAAAATCAATATAGCCGCCGTTTAGCATTTTCGCCTTTCCTGATAAATGTCCGGAAGTGTCAGCGACTACCGGTCCCGAAGGATTGCTATCTGAGCCAAAGCTAATCCAGCCGAGATCGCCACCCCAGGCATAACCGCCCATCTGGCGAGAATAATTATCTATCGTCACATTGCTATGGTAAGTTCCTGCGTCAAAGTAAATTTTTTCGCCAGTGTTAACAATAGTTCCGGTAGTTCCCACAACCGCTACCGCACTGCCGGTAGCCTCAGAGTGCTTACTCGAGAGAAACATACCGCCAGCTACGATAATAAAGCCGCAAAATATTGTGAATGCCGTCCAGCCGATTTGTTTGCGGTAAGGTTTTGCTTTTTTGGTAATCTTTGCGAGCCAACTATTAAATTCTGCCGGACTGGTAGAATCTTGATTTATACTTTGTCTTTTATGATTAACTTTTAGAGAAAATGACAAATGTTTTTTAAAATTACTAAAAACTTCACAAATCTTTTTTGTGATCTGTCGATAATTTCGATTAATTTTGGATATTAGCTTTTTCATCAGATTTTTGCGAAATTAGCCATTTTCTGCCTTAAGCCAAACGCATTGGCCCAAATGCCATGCGCCATATAAGAATCAAAGACTTCCTCTTTTCGCTCCATGTCTTCGGCTATCTCCATTTTTCGGCGCCACTCGCCGACAATTCGTTTTCTTATCAGGGTATAATCGGCGCGAACGATATAGCCGACAAAGTCGATTCCGCTGTTTATTTCCCGAATAAATTGTTTTCCAGGGTGAACCCTTAGCTCTAATTTTTCTCGGGTAAACTCGGTGATTTTATCTCGGCACCTTTCCAGATTTTCGATATTTGTATCCAAAATCAGAAAATCGTCGACATAACGGATATAATATTTAGCTTTCAAAGTGTGCTTCACAAACTGGTCTACTTCATTCATATAGACATTGGCGAAAAATTGACTGGTCAGGTTCCCGATCGGTAATCCCTTGCCTTTGGCGGTTTTAAACAGTGACTTGTCGGCCGGCAGTTTGGCAAACAAGCTTGGCTGGCTCTGAATTTTCGGTTTTGTATCTTTGACGCAATCATGGAAAATAATAATCTCGCTCAGCCACAGAATTTCTGGGTTTTTAACTCGCCTGGCCACTAAAGCGTACAAAATTCGCTGGTCAATGCCGGTAAAAAAGCTTTTAATATCCATTTTGAGGTAAAAGTTTTGGCGTGTCATAACTCTCTCTCTCTCTCTCTCTCTCGAGTTCAGCTGTCATCCTGAGGTTACAGCCGAAGGATCTCTGGCGAATGCCAGTTCCCATATTCATGGGAGATTCCTCGACAAGCTCGGAATGACAAGAACGGTCGAGTTTGTGCACAAACTCTCGAAGTCGAAGCATTGCTCCATGTGTTCCTTTGCCTTTTCTGCAAGCCCAGGAGTCATAAATAAATACTTTCTCGAAAATCGGCGACAAGTAATTGTGCAAAAGGTGATGAACGACGCGGTCTCGAAAGTCGGCGGCGAAAATCTCTCTGATCTTCGGTTTTTCAACTATAAAAGCTATCGACCGCCCTGGTTTGTATGTTCGAGTCTGCAATTGTTTTTCAAGCGTAAGCAAGTTTTCCTCCAAATTCTGGCTGAATTCCATGGCATAAAAACTCATCGATTTTCTTTTGCGACAATCCAAATATGCTTTGTATAAATTTTCGTAGGTGAAATATGTTTCCATTTTTTTCTTGTCATTTGTTTTTCTTGTCATTGCGAGGCTTTGCGAAGCAATCTTTTTTGTGTTTTTTATGGGATTGCCACGCCTGCTGGCTCGCAATGACATACTCATTTTAGGTAGAAAAGGCATCCCCGTTGCCTGACACAGCGAACATCGTTGTTATTGCCCTCGCCATTGTTGTTCGTGTTGCCATTATTCAAGTTCACGTTCCACGCGTTAGATCCAACGCTGTTCTCCGTCGCCGACCAGTAGTTGTTGGATGGCTGATGAAATGCTGCCGACTTTTGTTGCTCAGCTTTCTATCTCTGGCAAGCAGAGTAAGAAAACATGTAGTTATTCCTTGCGGAGCGGCAGCCGTAACGGGGCGGTCGCACTCCCGATCATAACCCCGCACAGAGGCGAAGAATACGAGCGGCTCTTGCTATGCCTTTTCTACCTAAAATTTTAATGTGCTTTCGACCAGTTCAACCATTTTTCAAACTGCTTGGAAATTTCAATCAACTGCTCGAAAAAGAATTTATAACTTTGTATTTTCATTGTCTTAAGCTCGTGCAGCATTCTGGCCTTAAACTTAATTCTCTCAATGATTACCAACCCCTCCTTTAATTTATCTGTTTTATCTTCCATATTATTGGCTTCAACAATTATGTCCATCAACTTTGTCAGCAATCCCTCTATTTCCTCGGCTAAACCGTATTTGTAATCCTTCGGAAATCCTCTCGCTAAGCGGAAAAAGTATAAGTTTATGTCATAAATGCTTTTATAGATTGGAAGGTGGTCATATCTTGCCATAAAAATTTTCGCTCGACCGCCTTCGGCGGGAACAATAATAACTAAATAATCAAATTACCCTGCGTTACCTGACACAGCGAACATCGTAGCCATAGCCCTCGCCAATGGCGTCCGTGGTGCCAAAAGCCAAGTTCACGTACCACGCGACAGATCCAACGCTGTTCTCCGTCGCCGACCAGAAGGTGTAGGATGGCTGAGTCAGATTCCAGTAAGCACCATCAATGAAAACCTGCATCAGCTCGTTTTGGGTTGGTAAACGCCAGACACCGGCACCGGCAGGGTTGGCACTGCTGTTGCAAAGCTGTGCAGCGGTTTTATTACCGACAGCCACATTGGCTGCGCCGGTAGCGTTCCATGTCCAAGAAGATCCGCCGGAAGCGACAAATTGAATTACTCCGGCATTATTCTTAAGGTATTGGCTCCAAGTTAAACCGGTTAGCGGGTCTTTATTGGTATTTCCGGCCCGATTATCGTCACCGGTTACCGGAGACGAGTTGGTTGTAAAAGTTAAAGAACAGTTGTTGCCGGTCGTGCCACCGTCCGCCGGATCAAGCACATCAGTAGAGCAAGGGCCACCGGAAACTGGCGCATAATTACCGGAAATTTGCGTGCCATCATTTGACCAAGCGACTTTACCACTTTTAACATCGCCGGCTCCGGCAACCGTGCCGGCACCAGTCAAGGGATATGTTGCCGAAGGATATTGACCGGTTAAGCCAACGCCAAAGAGGGTTCCACTTTTGACTGTTCCAACTGAAAGATTCCCTAAATTATATGTGCCGCTGGTTGCGCTGCGCGAACCGTTTGCGGTGAATGTTTTTGTAGATGAAACATCACCAGCCCCAGCCGTCGTGCTCGGTGTCCACTTGGCAGCAGTTTTGATACGGTTCCAATAAGTTCCCCAGTCTGGTGTGTCCGAGTCGGAACCGAAGGTTAAACCCGTAAGATCTGTATAAAGCGTTTTCATGCGTGAAGTTACTCCGGACTCCGGTGTGCTACCGGATTGTTCGGCAAAAACTTTGTAAGTTCCAAAAACTCCGGCGCAAAGTAGCACTGCCACAGCCGCGATGATGAACTTATTCCTTTTTTTCATATTTGCCTCCAATTATAAATTCTTTTTGTCATTGCGAAGTACGAAGCAATCTCATTCCACACAGATTGCCGCGCCTGCTGGCCCGCAATGACAAACCCTAATCCTCGCAATGTAAAACTATAAATATTAAAAAAGACACTCAAAAGAGTGCTTGAATTACCAGTTCTAAATGCAAAAACGGAGAGCTCCTTACTCTCTCTCTCTCTCTCTCTCTCTCGAGTTCGGAACTTCGAACTCGAGCTAAAGCGCGCTCGTTACAGTTACGTTTAATGTTCCCTCCTCTATATAAAACACAGTCTTTGAAATGATTACTTATAATTATACATCAACTAAACCAATAATACATCATTTATTATTTTGTTGTAAATGCCTAGAAATCAAATTAATAGCAACTGGGATTTTCTTAGGAATTATCGTATCAATTTGGCACTTTAATCGTATCATTTTGATACGAGAAAGAGATTAATTGCTTTGCCCGATTTTCCAGACTCCCTTTTCTCGAAATGCCGCCAGAGTTTGACGTTTTGCCATATTTAGAAGGACATTCAGGGGCTGTTTTGTATTTTTTGCGTACTCAGAAAGTGAAATAATTTTGAGACCTTCTAAATAAGCAATTCTTTTATGTAAAGATTCCAATAGTGCAAGATAGAGAACTTTTTCCATGTCTGCAGTTTTTTTGTTTTCTTTATATTCCTGAAAGGTTTTGTAATATAGATGTTTCTCTTTATCACGAATAATCACAGGTGGAAAGCCAATCTGTAGCAGGAGATAATTAATTAAAACCCTGCCAATTCGGCCATTACCATCGCAAAATGGATGAATATGCTCGAATTCCAAATGAAATTTAGCAATCTTTTCTAGAAAATAAGACATGTGATCGCCGGAATAATCAAGAAGTGCTGATTCAACCATAGTTGCCACATGTTCCGGTGCTGGCGCAATGTGCGTTCCAACTCGGACATATTCTCCGGCAGATCTAAATATACCGGCAATTTTATCATCAATTCCAGCAATCAACATCTTGTGTAAAAACAAGATTAATTCTTCATCCAAATCACGGCTAAGAGTTTTGTCCTTGATATATTCAAAAACTCTAGCTAAATTTTTAGCTTCATAAACTTCTCGAACAGATACTTTGCGCGCAACTTCAAGTTCTAATAAAATCTTTTCAGTTTCCTCAATGGTGAGGGTTGAATTTTCGATAGCATTTGAGTTGTAGACTGATTCCGGAATCTCGGCTTCAGCTAGCATATCCAAAAGAGATCCTTTGCCGATTTTCAAAGTATCATACTGCTTTTTTAAGTCATTAATTTTTTGTTTGATATCTTTATTGATCATGGTTAAATCTTATCATATTAACGATATATTGTCAATACACCGTGAATATAGTCTACTTTGAGTATATATTCACGGTGTTTCTGATTATTCAATGACATTTAGACTAGCTATAGAGGGCTTATTTTCGTTATATGGTGCTATTTATTAACTTTTGCCAAATAATTTGTCACGGTTTCTGAGAGATACTTTTTAACTAATTCGAAACTAATATCATCATCGTGCTTAAAGAGAATTGGTTCTTCCAGAATATCATCAAAATACACTAGGCTTTTAAGGATTAGGTTAACGTCAATTGTAGGAAACTTTTCTTTTGTTAATTTGAAAAGCTCTTCAAGGCTTATTTTGTGAAGAATAAAATACAAATCAACATAATCTTTAAGAACAGATCGGCTTGTAATTGCTGAGAGCTTCATAGCACCAATGTCTTCGAGGGAGGCCATTTTAAAATTATCTTCATCCAACAGTGGATTAATCGGTTTGTATGGAAAAGCAAAGAAGCTAATTTTAATTGTGTCGTCAATGATAAATGTTAGAGTATCTTTTTCTTCCTGAATTTTTGCAATTTGATGATTCTGAAAAATTTGCTCGACTTTTTTGGTCAAGTCTTCAGTAGAAAAAGATTGTTCAGAAAAGAAATCAAAATCAATACTATCTCGATGCCCCAGTTGCAATGCTAGAGCGGTGCCACCGGCAAGATAAAAATCATCTTTGAAAACTTTAAAAAGAGGTAGAATATTTATACGCTTTTGGTCTAGAATATCCCAATAAAATTGTTTATCCATGAAGTACTCTTTCCAGCTTAGAAATGGGTTTGATATTTAAATAAAGCGACCAAAGAGCTAGAGACTTTTTGTTCCATTGACCAGTTGGAATCTGCTCGGCTATTTTTTGTATCTCATCCAAACTATATGTTTCGAACAACCAATCTGTAGCATCTTCGGTGCCGTAATTTAAAACCTGGGCAATAATTAATTTTTTGTGTAATTCTAAATCGATCTTATTGATGTCATAAGACCAGAGAACATTTGCAACAGATTTTGGAATTTTTTCGTTGGTTGTCATACCTAAAAATTACTTGTCTAACAGATATATTATAGCATATTTGGGGCTATTTATATAGGGGAAAATGATATTAATCCTATTCCCAAATCTCTCCGGTAATACCATTTACTTTGATCTTGTCGATAGTCGTAAATTGTATACGAAGATCGCTCGGGTTGTCCTCGTCTTCTAAAAGTCCTTTGGTCATTCGTTTGGCATAGATCATGGTGGCTAGAGTCGGGCAAACAATCATGATAATCGGGAAGGTCTTGGAAATTTCATCCCATTCGTAGCCATTGTAAAGCTCTATAAAATTTTTGACTTGGCGCCTGATCGAATAACGAGGCAGAGTCGGCACAATTATCGCAAAAAGAAAATATTCCGATATTGTCCGTTTGCTGGCTTTCTTTTTCTTGAGTCTTTTAACCACCGGATCCACTTTATATTCAGTCAAAAAGTTAAAACGATACTCGGAATTAGCCAGGTCCGTTGCGGTAGCAATCAAATAGGAGAGTTCATTTTCTTCACTAGACTCTCGGCTTCTGTTTGCCGCAATTTTCAAACCCAAAGCAATCTCCCCGACGAGCTGGCATTTTTCGATAAAATCGGTTGAGCGGTCTTTAAGCCTATAAAACTTTCTTAGAACCTCGATCGAGCAATCATCTTGAGTTTTTAAGAATCTGATTCCATTTAATCCCAGGTAATAGATCGCCGGTTTGGTATTTTCTCCAAACTTATTTGAATAGATTCGATTAAGGTATTCTTTTTGTGTTAGGTCTTTTAACCAGTCGTTGATTCTTTTGTGATATTTATGATTGAGGAATGCTTGAATTTGTTTTCGATCTAAGAATTTGTATTTGTATAGTAGTTTGAGTATTTCTTGTTGTTTTGTAGTTATTTTGTTGGTCATTGTTTTGAATTAGTTGTTTATTTAATTTGCAATTTACCATTACTACCTACACCGACCAAACCTATATTTGTAAAGGTAAGTGATACAAGTCGCATATCTTTTAAGGCTAAATTAAACATATTTCAGTATCAGTTCACTGATACAATTAAATACCTGATTATTCGGCTTGTCAACAGTCTTATTTAAACTTTTACCCTCTTGACATTGTGATTATAACAATAGTATACTATGAATATAATCACAATAAGGAGGGTATACGGGGACTTCTCATCTTCAATTGATAGGCCAGAAAAACACCTTGTTTTCTACGGTGGAAATCAATCCCTCTGCCCATATTAAAGCTGAGAGGCCAAGGCCAGAAGCCTTAATTGCTACACATAGCAAAACCTTTGAGAGTGCCTTGAGCAGGATCTTCCCTGGCAAACAAGAGGAAACCAGGATCCAAAAGGCGCGCCTAATTATGGGAGATGATGTCAAAGATTTATCGGATGAAGATTTAGAGGTTTTTCTTACCGAGTTTCAATATCTGATTGACTGTTGGTTAGATGAATACGAAAAACAAGTTTTCAATAACAAGACATTAAGAGAATTAATTTAACAAGGAGGGATGAATGGACTTTCCATTGCCGAACAAAGGGGAACCGCAGTCAGAAAAAGCGGTCGTTTACATTCGAGTATCGACCGAAGAACAAGTCGAAAACTACTCACTGGGCACTCAAGAAGAGATTTGCCGCAAAGAAGCCGAGAAACGAAAACTCGAGGTTGTGAAGGTTTTTCGCGAAGAGGGACGTTCTGCAAAGACAATTACCGGACGGCCAACGCTAATTGAAATGCTCGAGTATTGTCGAAAACACAAAAGAGAAATAAGTTCGGTTATTGTTTACAGGCTAGATCGAGTTTCCCGTCAAACATCTGATTATTTGGTGATTAGAAGAAAACTGGTGGAATGCGAAATAGAACTAATTTCAGCCACCGAGCCAACCGGTAACAGCCCGACAGAAAAGTTTGTTGAAACTATGCTGGCTGGTTTTGCCCAGATGGATAACGATATCCGTAGCGAACGAGCCAAGAATGGACTTAGAGCCAGATTCCAGGCTGGCTTAACCAGTTATGTGACGATGGGCTATGATAATAAAAACGGCTATACGGCAAAAAACCCCGAAACATTTGATAAGCTTCAAACTTCTTGGCATTTATTTTCCACAGGCACGAAAACATTGCGAGATATTGCCAATATTCTAACCGAACAAGGAGTTGCCCAAAGACATAAAGGCGGACGTATGCTTCCTCAGCAGGTTAACAGAATGTTTCGCAATAAATTCTATGCCGGTTATGTCATCTCTAAAAAATACGGGCAAGAAGTCCAAGGTCAGCATCCGCCGATGGTTACTGAGGAATTATTCTACAAAGTTCAAGCGATTCTAGACGGTAGAAACCACAACATCTCAAGACCGCTAGCTAAGCGCCATCGGGATAACCCGAATTTTCCTCTGCGCCGTATCGTCAAATGCGAAATTTGTGGTACTTCTTTTACTGGAGGGAAAAGCAAAGGAAAGCGCGAATACTATGGCTATTACTTTTGCCGAAACAGATGCAAAGAATCGAATGTCGCTTCGGAAAAGATAACCCATGATACCACCGACTATTTGGGTAAAATATCCCTAACAGAAAAAACCGCCAAATTGTTTAACGCTTTTCTGCGAAGAACCTATTTCAATAGGGCCAAAACCCTACAAAAAAGACGAGAGCAGGCGGATGACGAGCTAAAAAAGTCGTATGAAACACGCCAGGCATTAATAGACAAGAATTTAACCGGCATATACTCTGACGAGATCTTTAAGGAACAAAACAATATGCTAGAGAAAAAAATAAAGAGTATTCAATTCACTAAAAACGATGAATTACTTGATAAATATGCTCTTGGGCCGATTACTCAATTTGTTGAAACCAAGCTAACCGATCTGCCGAAAACCTTTGAGACATCTATGAAAAAAGATCCTGAACCGGATCTCGGACAGATTAGAATGCTCTTGTGTTCGATATTCCCCTCTGGAATGCCATATGGCCGAAATGGCTATTCGAACACTGAAATCAGCCCATTTTTCAGAGCGATTTTGGACCTACAGCCCAAAAATTCTAATCTTGTCTCTTTTGGCGGAGAGGGCGAGATTCGAACTCGCGAGACCCTTGCAGGCCTTCCGGTTTTCAAGACCGGTGCACTCAACCACTATGCGACCTCTCCAGGTCATAATATTAACTGGCGGAAGGTGAGGGATTCGAACCCTCGTGGCGGCTTTTAGACCACCGACGGTTTAGCAAACCGTTCCCTTAAGCCACTCGGGCAACCTTCCACAGTTTCTAATCGATTCTAGCATTTTCAAAGTCGGATGACAACCGCTTGACAGCATCTCTTATCGTCTGTTACGTTCATGGGGCCGAAAGGTGTACCTATCAAACGCTCTTGAAAGGAGCGAATACAATCATGTCGGATACTCTTCTGTCTGCGGACGAGATCTGGGCTGCAGCGTTGCCGCTCCTTATCGAGCAGATTAGCCAGGCGTCGATCGCCATGGTGCTGCGCAATGCCAGCGCAGTTAGCTATGACGGTATGACGTTTGTGCTTGCTGTCAATGGTGACTTTCCCAAGCGAATGCTTGTGGAGGGTTTCCATCTCGAGGCGATTGCAGCATGCCTGGAGCAAGTCGCCAAGCAGCCTGTTCAACTTCAGGTTGAGGCGTCAGCCGATGCTGCGCCTTTGGCTGCTGTTGGATGTGCCGCAGAGCAAGTGCGACAGGAAAGTTTGCCTGTGGCTCAGCCACGGAGCACCAGGTCGTCGCATGAGCAGCTCGAGACCATGCCGCTCAACGACCGTCATACCTTCGACAACTTTGTTATGGCTGACTGCAACCGTTTTGCATTCAGCGCTGCCCAACAGGTTTGCCGAAACCCCGGGCGCAGCTACAATCCACTGCTCATTCACAGTAAGTCGGGCTTGGGCAAGACCCACCTGGTGCAAGCGATCGGGCACGAAATACGCTCCCAGCACAGTAACATGGAAGTAGTCTACGTGTCCGCCGAGAACTTCGTCAACCAGATCATCTCTGCTATCCGCGACAATCGCACTGCTGAGTTCAGGCGACGCTACCGCTACGTGGATGTCTGGCTGGTGGACGACATCCAGTTCATCGCCGCCCTTGATGGCCCGGCGTCCGAAGAGGAGTTCTTCCATACCCTCAACACGCTGTGTATCAACGACAAACAAGTCGTCATCGCGTCGGATGTACCGCCTCGTCAGTTGCAGATCGTGAATGACCGTCTGCGGAGCCGCCTCGAGATGGGGGTTCTAGCTGACTTGCGCGCGCCGGACCTCGAAACTCGTATTGCCATTCTCGAGAAAATGGCTGAGGTGGAGAAGACTCATCTTCCGCCTGAAGTTCTGGAGTATCTAGCCAAGAAGGTAGAGAACAATATCCGAGTTCTCGGTGGGGCACTACTGAAGTTAGTCGCCTACACATCGTTGCATGGTAGACTAACCCTGGAGCTGGCCGAAGAAGCTCTGGACAGTTACTCCTCCAGCACAGATGGGCGGCAGTTCAGTCTGGCCGAGATTGTTACCTATGTCGCTAAACGATTCACCCAGAAGGCAAGTGATATCACTGGCCCAAAACGGAGCAAGGAGCTCGCTTGGCCACGGCAAGTAGCGATTTACCTCTGTCGAGAGCTGACTGACTACTCACTGGGTGATATCGGCCACTTCTTCAATGACCGAGACCACTCAACCATCAACTATAATTATGGAGTGGTACGCGACAGGATAGGAGAGGATGAGCAAACCCTCTGGCTGATCAACGACATGAAGGCACAACTGCGCGACAGCTAGCCGCGCATCGAGTTCCGCCGCCCTGTGTATTCGGGCGGTTTTTTCTTTCTAAACACGCACTGGACATAAGTAGCCAAAGTTGATATATTTTAACTATGCCAAAAGTCTTTAATGGTTATTTGGTAATTAATGCGATGTGGAGGGAATATGGCGGAAAAAGATATCGAAAAGAAGCCTGCGGTGAAGCCCGAGATTTTATCTACAGACAAACCAATTTTCTATTGGCAGGCGATTGAGTTCGAAAGCCATGAAAAGCCAACTAATTGGCTTCTGTACATTATTCTAATCGCCGTTGCTTTGACTGCATTAATGATTTATCTGAAAATGTGGCTTGGTGCAGCCGTGGTTGTAGCCGCTTGCTTTGCTCTTTACAGCCAGTCAGCTTCGCGTGGCAAAAAACGGAGCTATGCTGTTTATAACCAGGGGATAACCGTTGACGACAAGGTTTACACTTTCGATCAATTCAAATCTTTTTGGATTTTTACCTACCAAGAAAGGGCAATTATCCGTTTTGAGCAGCTGAAACGCTTTGCAATACCAATCGAAATGCCCATTGGCGAAGAAAATCCAGAACAAGTTCGACTGTTTCTTACCAAACACTTGCCAGAAATAGAAGGTCGCGGCGAAGATGTGACCGACACTATTAACAGATGGATAAAGTTTTGACGGAGTCAAAACAAAACTCTAATTTCTAATTTCTAAACTCTAAACAAGTTCGAAATTCAAATTTCCAAATGTTTTGGGCATTTGAGCGTTAAATACTTAGATATTGTTTAGGATTTGGTGCTTAGAATTTAGTA
>JBAXWD010000119.1:0-1925 GCA_037128645.1 Candidatus Berkelbacteria bacterium | reverse complement strand
ATTTTTAACCGGTTGGGCCCTTAGCATTTCCCTCGCCGATACCCGGCAAATCAATATTATGTATTTGAGAACGTTCGCTTATTTCAGACTCAACAACCTCTCTTGAGTTTCCGTACTTTAGGCGCGATAACTGTCGTATGGCCTCAGCCAACTCTTTGTTGCCATTAGGGTCAGGAGGCATGCTCTGGCCGTTAAAAGCCGGCATCGGAGCATTATCGATTAGTTCACGAATGTAGAAATTAAATTTATCGACGTTGGTTAAATCATCAACGGCAATTGGGGCAAATTCCTTGACTAAAAACTCAGCGTCAGCAGCACCAACCCTAAAGGCAATCAAATTACCAGCGTTACCAATTACAGCGTCCCTGGTCTTTTCATCTAGCTGAGAAATATACTGGTTGGTAATACTTAGAGCCAGCTTATACTTCCTGGACTCGGACAGAATCGTTGAAAAAACGTCAGTAATAAAGTTCTGAAACTCATCAACATAAAGGTAAAATGGTATACGTTCTTCCTCGGTTTGGTCCTGCCGTGAGAAGGCGCCAATAGCGATTTTGGAAACAATGATCATTCCCAACAAAAAGGCGTTAATTTCACCAATTAAACCTTTTGATAATTTACAGAGTAAAATTTTCTTACCGTCCATTACTTCACGAAAATCAAAAGCTGATTTTGGCTAGCCAATAATATTGCGCATCATATCATTGGTCATAAACCGACCAAATTTGGAAGTGAAATAATTTAACATTTCAGACTTATGAAAATCTGATGTTTTGGCCATTTGCTTTTCCCAAAATGATCTAACGACCGGGTCGGTTACGAACTTAACTCGCTCCTTTTCAAAATCCGGGTCAGTGAAGAGCCGCGGAATATCAATTAATGTCCCACCGTCGGGATGAGCCATTAAAGTCAGGGCGGCATTTCTCATCCAATGTTCAAACTGCGGACCAACAATACCTGTTTGGTTCGGATCGAAAAGCTTATAAAAAATCTGAATCGCCTCCTGGACCAAAAAGTCGCGTTGTTCATTTGTTTTCCACTCTAAGAGATTTAACCCCATCGGTCGTTCAATATCAGACGGATCGAAAAGAATTACATCCTCAGCCCGCTCCTTTGGTATATGCTCTAAAATATACTGAATCGCATCACCGTTTGGATCCAAATAGGCCACACCTTTGCCATCCCGAATATCCTGCATAATAGCATTTTCAAATAATACAGTTTTACCAACACCGGTTTTTCCTACCATATAAATGTGACGGACTCTGTCGGTATCTTTTATTCTAATTGATTGCTTCTGGCCACGATAATTCGTTTCACCGATAATAATACCCTCAGTTGGCATTTGTGGTGGTGGTGAAGATTTTTTCGAATATACCCAAGCAATATTCGGCGCTTCGGTAAAGCGGTTCGGTAAATGAAAGAGTGAGGCGACTTCCTCTGTGTTCAACAGCATTCTCGGTTCCCTGCCGTAAATTCGGTAAATATAATTGGCAACAGTTTCCCTTAATCGTTTAGCTTTTTTGAACTTAAAACCATTATTGTCCGGGGCAAAGAATTGGGAAAAAGCCATGAATATAGTTTTTAAAGTTTCCCTTGCTTGCTCAGCCGTTGGTGCAACAGCAATAATTCTAACCTGAGTGTCAAAACCGGTTTTAGCACCCTTTTCAGCCAACAATTTTAGTTGCTGCTCCTGGATAGGGTTCAGCCGAAACTGATTTTGCATCTGCTTATCTTTTTCCTCTTCCATTAGTGATTTCCCACTGGCAGATTTGCCAACATCACCCAAAAATTTAAAGAAGCTCTCCCCCATTCGTCGATTAAATGATGATGAATAATAGCTACCAGATTTTCCAGCCTGAATATTTTTGGCCACTTTATCCAGCGCAAACCTCCAAGTGTTGTCCGTAGGGCGAATTAAAATC
>JBAXWD010000118.1:0-1947 GCA_037128645.1 Candidatus Berkelbacteria bacterium | reverse complement strand
GCACCGTCGGCGGCGGGCAAAGCAACATCGCCAGCGGCTACTACAGCACCGTCGGCGGCGGCTCGTACAACACCGCCAGCGGCTACTATTCCAGTGTTATCGGTGGCCAAAACAACAGCACCAACAATAAAATCAATGCCCACATAATCGGGTCTGGCATCACGGCTGACGCCCCAAACACCACTTTTGTCAACGCCCTAAAGATCGTTGACAGTGGTGCTGGCATCACCTTCCCCGACGGCACAAATTTGACGACCGCTTCTCTTCCCGAAACTATCAATGCAAATGTTTTTATCAAAACAGATACAAAAGATAATTTGAATTCATATATCGTTCCTCTTGGAGAAATGGTTTACGCAACCGATGAAAAGACATTAAGGATTGGCGATGGCATAAACTTTGGGGGCTCCCTCATAAAAAATAGAAACTATTTTGTGTCCAGGACCAGCTCGGCAAGTAGAAATGGACTTTTAGATGAAAATACAAATCTAGAAGCAAATTTAGATTCGGTTTTAAAATTAACGATACAAATGAATCCCAATGAGGTCACATATTACAAAGGAAAATGTCAAGCCACGTTTATGTCAGGAGGCATCGGTTCAGCTACATCTTCCCCTATAGTATACATGTACAATTTATTCGGAAGGCAATATTCATATAATATAAAATTGATACAAATTATTTATGATTATAATGCTGCCAATTTCTCTTTCAGCGATAAACAAAAAACTCTTTTTGGAGGCGGGGGACTATTATCATCAATCGGAAACGAACCAAGAATATACATAGACGAGCCCCTCACCTATGAGCAGACAAACACTGCCGGAATTTTCTTTTTTGAGTCGGAGTTTTATTTTTCAAGCAATATTTACGATGCAAGCGATAATACAATTACAATTGGATGTGCTTGGGCTAGCAACGGAAGCACAGCAGTATCAATTTTGAATGGAATACTGGAGGTGCAACAAATTCAATGACATCTATATTGCCAACAAACAATAACAAGAAAATAATAGCAAAGAATACGAAGAAGCTTCAAGGTTTTAACTTTCAACCTTCAAGAATACAAAATGGAGGTGGGGATTTAACACCTGATGTTCTTTTAAAGGATAGAATATGCGACTTGATATCCGACACCGTTTTTGATGACGCTTACCAGACAAGCACCACATGGCTGAACGATCAGGCCTCACCAGTGCAATCTTATTCGGTCACAAATGACGCCGCAAATGTCAATCAAAGTGGATACGTCACTAGGAAAAACGGCGGTGAATGCAGAGTTGGAATTCAAACCAGAAATGGAAAGTATTTTAGCAAAAAAATAACACTGAACAGGGTCGCCAGGCCTCAGATGATGGTCATGAAGGGATTTAGTCCAAACTCTCTGGGTAAATATTTACTGGATTCTTTTTTGAATTCTTTCAACACAAAGAAGCCAAAACCAACCGGCGACATAAATTATGATAACTCTTGGGTAGGATTAAATCCAAACGATGTTGTGGTGATAAACACTTCCCAAGATTATTTGTCTTTAAAAAATTATAATATAAATCATCCGGAAGCAAGTAACAAAATTTATATCAACAAGTCCTTATACCCGAATAAAATATTAAAGTGGTGGACTTTTGCAGGTGGTCCTAGTGTTTTTGGAGATTTTATAGAATTGCGAGACAATGATTTGCATATCATCCAAAATGATGGTAATTGGCCTGGAATTCCCACTCAGCCATGGGGAACAAGCTTCGGAGCCCCCAAATACGTTGTAAATCCATTTTTTTATGATTTTGATTTCAGTGGAGTTAGCGTAATAAACTCAAATAGCGATTCATGGAATAGAAGAACAAAAACCGGAACGCTGGTTACAAAAAGACATATGGTTCATGTAAAACATTCCGGGTATACGCCCGATATAGGATCAACAGTCAGATTTGTTTCAAAAAATGGCAA
>JBAXWD010000117.1:0-1950 GCA_037128645.1 Candidatus Berkelbacteria bacterium | reverse complement strand
GCGTCACCCAATTTCAATGTTCCATTTTCTATTAGTATTATCGCCAGTGCGCCTGCGCCTTTGTGAATGTGAGATTCGATAACAATCCCAGTGGCTGGAACCTCAGGATCAGCTTTTAGGTCCATTAAGTCAGCTTGCAGAAGAATCATTTCCAATAGCTGATCAACATTCTTACCCGTTTTAGCTGAAATCTCTACTATAGTAGTTTTTCCACCCCAGTCTTCACCGATTAATTCATATTCTGAAAGCTGTTGGCGAATTTTCATGATATCGGAATCCGGCAGATCAGTTTTGTTTATAGCGACGATGATTGGCACATTTTGTGTTTTAGCACTTTGAATAACCTCTATAGTTTGTGGCATGACGCCATCATCAGCAGCGACAATTAGAACAACGATGTCAGCAATAGTTGCGCCGTGTGAACGCATTGCCGAGAAAGCTGAGTGACCAGGAGTATCAATAAAAGTAATAGCTCTGGTTTTTTTCTTGTCTTCCGGGTCGGTAACCTCAATATTGTAAGCCGAAATATGCTGAGTAATCCCGCCGGACTCGCCTGCTGCTACATGAGTCTCCCGAATTTTATCCAAAAGCGATGTTTTTCCATGATCCACATGACCCATAATAGAAACCACCGGTGGCCTAATTTGCAAGCTCTTAGATTCCGCAACTTCTGATTTTTCGGAAAACTCCTCGGACTTTGCGTCTTTGTGCAAAATCTCCAAACCTAAATCATCGCCGACAATTTGGGCGGTTTCAAAATCAATATTTTCATTAATATTGGCCAGAACACCATTCTTAATTAGCTGGCCAATGATTTCTGTTACCGGCAAACCGGAGATTTCAGCAAATTCCTTAACAGATACGATTTCCGGCAAAGAAACTTTCTTTTTGGCTTTTGGTGCGGCATCAGCAATGTCTGTAGCATCGCGCTCAACAAAAGCCGGCAGTTTATCAACTGCTTTTTGCTCTTTCTTACTTAATTTTCTTTTTTTAAATGCCATTCTAAATACTTTATTGTTTTGTCAGTGGCAAATCCAAGTCTGAAATCAGTGTATTTGAGGTACTTGAGCTTTTTAAATGCCTTTGACTGGATTATACCACGCTCAGAGCGAAAAAACAATCTCGTGTACAACACTTGTATACCGATTTGAGTCGATCGAGTCATATCAGTATACAATTTTGGTTTATTCTATTTTAAATAATTGTTTAAGATGCGATTCGATATCAGTTTTGTCCACGCGCAAAAATGCAACATATTCACTTATATTCAAATCACAAATTATCAAATTCACTTTATCTGCACGTATATACGGACAAGCCCAGAGACTTTTTTGCACCTGCTTAAAACCAATCCTACGAATTGATCGGCAAAACTGCTGTCGCTTAGTTTTGAAATTTTCAGGGATATCCCAAGACAACATGCGCCATTTGCCATCGACTGCGTAGCTGCCAGAGTCCACAATTAATTTAATTCGTCCTTTTCTTGTTAAGGCAACACTGTCAGATTTTCGATCAATCTCAATATAACCTCGCCTCTCCAAACTTTTTAGATTATTCACAAGTCGCCTTGGATCACCATCTATATAATTCAAATTTCGTTTAATTCCACTATAAGTAACGGGCGTAATTACATCATCACTAAACTTTAGTAACGCCTCTAAAATCGCAATTGTCTTATTCTTAATTTTACCTAATTCTAATTTCTTCATTCGAAAACGCATCTGTAGATATTTTTTTTGATTGATAATTGATTATAGTATACCGTTTTGAGGCGATCGACTCAAAACGGTATACCGGAAGTCTTATGTTTTTGATTGGATATTCTTTAGATAAATATTTTTTATTTTCTGATTTTTGTTTATAGATAATGATATTTATAAAACTTCGTACGAATACGTTCTCTTTTCAAGACCTTGGAAACACTTATGCTGTTTGCAAGGCTTGGATTTG
>JBAXWD010000116.1:0-1961 GCA_037128645.1 Candidatus Berkelbacteria bacterium | reverse complement strand
GTGCTATTGTTGTTAGGTCATAGGCAACAGCTGGGTCAGGGTGAGATGCCGAGGTAACTTTAACTGCTCCTGGAAGTTCTGGCGCCTTGGCGACGGAAAAACTAGCTGATCCAGCGCCAGAACCAGCATCGGCGCCGCCGTTGGCTAACCTGACCGAAGAAACTGAAACGGCGCCACTACCAACGCCTGTTGCTCGAAGTGTTATTGTCGCAACCCGGAGCGATGTAGTTGCTGGAATTACCATACCTACAAAGTGTCCGCCGTTAGTTGGTGATGACGTCCAGGTGGCGCTACCAGCAGCAAAACTGGTGACGGAAACCGGACCAGAAACAGAAATTGTGCCCTCAAGCGCGTTAAATGTTGCACCAGAAGCCGTAACTGTTACAGTAAAACTTTGACCAACAGTTTTTGCGCCACCGCCGGAGGCATAAACGCCACCAGCAGCAAAAGACTTAATCGGTAAAATCAGAGCAATTATTGCTGCTAGTGAAATGATCGAGATTAATTTTTTCATTATGTCCTCCGAATTATTTTGTTAAGTATTCCATGCCGAAGCTAAAATTGACAAATCCAGCAAATCGACTGTTCCGTCATGGTTAAAGTCAGAGTCTGTATTTGTGGTGCCCCACCAAGTAGCAATAATTGACAAATCCAGGAGGTCAACTTTGCCATCGTTGTTGGCATCGCCCTGTTTTTTTGGAGCCACCGGCGGAGCATCATCAACTAGCACTGGATAGGGGACGGAAAGATATTCGGCAATTGAATAGTTGGCCAGCCATGAACCTTTGCTAATCAAAAATGCGTTAATTTGATCCGCAGTCATATCGCCTGGGTTGTTGAAACTAGTTTCAGAAATGGTATTTGTCGCTGAGTAAGCGCCGCCGTTTGGGGTGGTACCCCACCAAGCTTGCCAGTTGGTATAGAATGCTGAGCTGGTGTCATATGAAACGGTATGAGGAGTGTATTTGTACATTGCGCAGGAGGCAGCATTGTCTGTGGTGATTGTGCCTCCGTCAACGGACACGGCTAGGCTTCCGCCACAATATGAAGCACTGTCGTGTAAATTTCTAAACTGCGCCGTCGAGTAAGCAATTTGTTGACCAACTCCACCGTAATTCTCTGCTCGATAAGAGTAATCCGGCTTGTTGTACTTTGTGTCCGTGCAATTTGTTCCAGCATTCAAGCAATTAGCCATGTTTTCATCGTAGTTATAAAACATTGGCCAGGCGGAACGAGTATCTGAAGAAGGTGCTGATTGTGTAACAGTGGCACTTTCGCGCTGAAGGATAGTTAAAATTAACCGCGGATTTATATTGTGCTGAGCGCTTTCATCATAAATTAGTTGAGCCACAGTTTTCCCGTAGAAGGTGTCAAGATATGCTTGCCTTGCGTTAACATATTTCAGTTCTACATGGGAGGCATAGGCAAAAATTGGCAGTGCAATAACCACAAGTGCCATAAATGCTATAAGTAAGTTTGCCCCTCGCTTTTTCATTTTATAACCTTCACTCCACTCGGTTTTAACGCTGAGTGGAAGTTACTGTTACATCTTGTTATAACCTCGGAGTATCTTGGTTTGCTGGTGCTAGATTACTCGAATTATTTAAAACATCTAATTTTGAATTTAATAGTTCGTCATTCGGATTAGCTTTTATCCCAGACTCTAGAGTGGATTTTGCATCGGAGGTTTTTCCTGCTAAGACTTCGGCTTGCGACTTCAGAGAATAGTAACTGGTGATTGCTGGGTTTGCAACGATTGCTTTAGCAAAATAATCGATAGCGGCTTGATAGTCGCCCCTGTCCATCGCTTCAGCACCTTGAGTGGCTAACTGTTGGTCTAGCGGCAGTTCAGTTGATGCCCCGGAAGTGCTCTTTGAATTATTGTTCACGGTCGATGCAGTGTTGTTTTGATTTTGGTCTGGGGTATGATCAGTTTCGCCACGGCCCAAATATTTTATACC
>JBAXWD010000115.1:0-1968 GCA_037128645.1 Candidatus Berkelbacteria bacterium | reverse complement strand
ACATCTGGAAATTCGCCGTCATTAACTTTCTTGTCGTAATTCTGGCTGTGGGTCCGGTCACTTGAAAGCCAAACTGTTAGCTCTGGGTTTAATAATCTGCTCAAATAATACCCTTCACCTGGACGGTCGCAGTCGGCTTCGACCAAATAAATTTTTTCTGAAAACGGTCTTGTAAAAATTCTGGAAGGAGCAAGTAAAAAAGTTCCAATCCATTGCCAGAGATTATAATTATTTTTTCTCAAACCTAAAATATCAAATGGGATTCCATAAGTGCTGTTGGCTTCATCGCTGAACTTTATTTTATCGCCAAGCTGTGCTTTAATCATTTCAACTGTCGTAGTTTTCCCATTTGAACCGGTGACAACTACAACTCGTGGGTTCCACTTTCTCAGCCGTATCGAGGCAAAAAAAAGAAAGTACTTTGCGACGGCAAAATATAATTTGTTTTTGATTATTTTCTTCAATGGCATTATAATCAATTCTAGCACAAAGAAAAGTTTTTTTGAATGGAATCCGTGAATATTTGCTATAATGTAATCAAATATAATTCGACCAAAAAAGGAGATTTATGGACAAAATTGAAATGATTGTACTGTATAAAAACGATTTTATTCGTTTTTTCTGGTTGACGGGGCTATCATTTTTAATCGCTATGATTTGGACGCCGCTTTTAACTAATTTTCTCTACAAGTATAAACTTGGGAAAAGAATTCGGCTTGATAAAAATACACCGATTTTTTCTAAACTTCATGCGCATAAATCTGGAACGCCGACTATGGGCGGAATTTTAGTCTGGGTCACGACTGCGGTTTTAACCATCATTTTCAATCTTGAGCGCTCTGCCACTTGGCTCCCGCTTTTTTCCCTGGTGGCTGCCGGCATCATTGGTGGTATTGATGACATGCTCAATATCTACGGAATTGGTGCCCGTGGCGGCGGAATGCGTTTCAGGGAAAAGTTTTTGCTCTACGCCGCAATTGCCGCTGTTGGGGCCTGGTGGTTTTATTACAAATTAGGCTGGAATTCAATTCATATACCGGCATTTGGTGACTACACTATTGGAGCCTGGTACATTCCGCTTTTCATCATCGCTCTGGTTTGGGCAGCTTTCGCGTCAAACGAAGCCGATGGACTCGATGGCTTGGCTGGCGGAATTTTTGCCTTGTCATACGGCGCCTATGCCATCCTTTGTTTATCACAGGGGAAAATTGGGCTAGCACTTTTCTGTGGCACAGTTATGGGTGCACTTCTGGCATTTCTTTGGTTTAATATTAACCCGGCCAGATTTTTTATGGGTGATACCGGCTCAATGGCGCTGGGGATTACGCTTGGAGTTATCGCTTTTTTGACTAACTCAATTGTTGTCTTTCCAATCATCACGTTGATATTTACTATTGAGGGCTTATCATTTTTGATTCAGCGTTTCTGGAAAATCGTTTTCAAGAGAAAGCTATTTTTATCATCCCCGATTCATCATCACTTTGAAGCAATCGGCTGGCCGGAGCAAAAAATCGTTATGAGATTTTGGGTCATTGGTGCTGCATCAACAATGATCGGACTCGCCATTGCACTATTTGGCCACGGATTTTAAGAGAATAGCAGTTTATGGACGAGCGAATTTCTAAATTAGAGGCTGAGGTTAAGGCGATAAAAAGTCGCAATTCTTCAGTCGAAGCAGATAAGTCTTGGGAACGAAGCTGGGTGCGCCGTTTGGCGGTAGCAATTTTTACTTATCTTTCGATTGGGATTTACATGTCGGCCATTCAAATTAGCCACCCTTGGTTGAATGCTATTGTGCCAACAGTCGGATTTTTGTTGTCCACATTGACACTGCCTTTTATTAGAAAAATTTGGGAGAAAAAGCGATGACAAAGAAAATTAAGGTTACAAAAGACGGACCATACGAAGTTTCCGGAGGGATTCCGTTGGCCGAGGAGGAAATTGTTTCTGATCCAGACGGTTTCCCAA
>JBAXWD010000114.1:0-1987 GCA_037128645.1 Candidatus Berkelbacteria bacterium | reverse complement strand
ACCAAAACAACGCCGGCAACAATCCAGATTGCAGATTTAATAAACTTCTTCCAATTATATTTCCTTGTTGTTCGATTGTTCGATTGTTCGATTGTTGAATTCATTTTTCAAGTTTTAAATTTGTATATTTAATAAGCTGATTAATTAGCAGTGGCAATTTATTAAGTTCTTGGAAAACATGGTCGTATTCGTCATTGGTAAGTAGTTTTCTGATTTTGGCTTTTTCGTTCCAGTCCAATGATTCTTTAACTGAGCCAAAACTATAACGGTAAAAATTTATTTTGTCTCGTTTGCCAAATCTTCCAAATCCTTCAGCGATGTTGGCAGAAACAGAATCAACAGCTTCAGTAAATTGTCTTCCGATTGTAGTTTTAGAGAAATGGTCCCATTTTGAAACACTATCCCAAACATAGTTCGAAAGATTGAAAGCAGTTTTATAAGCCTCTAAATCATTTAATTGCAGATATTTCATTTTGTTTTTAGCAATTGAGCAATAGAACAATTGAGCCATTAAATTTACTTAGTGAAATAGAGAATTAAGATTAGTGCCGCTAGGGCAAAGCGGTAGATGGCGAATCCGGCAAAGCCATGTTTTTTCAGAAAATCGAGTAAAAATTTGATTGAAATAATACCGAAAATTGCCGATGTTAAAATTGCAATTCCAAAGGGTAGAGTGACCATCCGTGGGGTTAAATCCTTTAATTTTAGCAAAACAGCACCCAGAGTAATTGGTGCGCCGAGGAGGAAAGAAAACCGCATGGCTTTTTCTCTTGAGAGTCCGGACATTAAGCCCGCAGTAGTAGTGATGCCCGACCTGGAAACCCCGGGGAAAAGGGAGACTGCTTGTGCCAGGCCAACGAAGAGACCTTTCCCGTAGCCAATATCGGAGTAATTTTTCTTGCCGTTTATTTTAGCATCAACTATCCAAAGAATCGCGCCAAAGACTACCAGCAAAGTTGCTACTATGAGCGGATTTCTGGCTGCTTGCTCAGTAGCATCGCCAAGAAGATAGCCGAGAATTCCGCCAGGGATGGTTGCAATAATAAGAATCCAGAGTAAATTTTTTGGATAAGCTGATTTCGAATCATTACTGTGTGAGATTGCGTCGTTGATAATTATTAGCCAATCACGCCAGAAAAATATCAATAGCGCTAGCAGTGTGCCGAAGTGGAGTGCTACGTCGACCTCGATTCCTTGATAATTCCAGCCGAAGACGTAGGGGATTAAAACCAAGTGACCGGATGATGAAATCGGCAGGAATTCGCCGACTCCTTGAACGATACCTAACACTATGGCATGTAAAATTGACATAATTTTCAATTTAAAATTTAAAATTTAAAATAAATTTCTGAATTTCCAAATGTTTAAAACATTAAATAATTTAAAGTTAATTTTAAATTGCAAATTGAAAATTTTAAATCTGGTCAGTCAGCGCTATTGTTTGCCCAAAAATTTTCAAAATGTTCCATAAACCAATATGCCATCGTGCCCGAAAAAATGCCAATTAACGCACCGCCTAAAACATCTGACGGATAATGTAGACCGGTGGCTACTCTAGCTGCTCCGATTAGAATGGCAATAATCAGCATTGAAACTCCTAATTTTTTGTGGCCGGAAAGCAGAATTGCTATAGCAACAGCAAAGGCCAAATATGTTTGGGCTGATGGAAAAGAATAGGTTGTGGTATATCCACCGAGTTGAGTAACACTACTAGCATAGGTGACAAATGGTCGCGGCCGCTGCCACAGAAGATAAAGGATAAAGCTTGTAAAGGCGCTAAAAATGCAAGCAAGGACGGCAGTAAAAAGTGCATTAATTCTGCCTCTGACAATGAGGTAAATAAAACCAATAATTATGAAAACTATTCCATAGTCAGCTAGCCAAACGGTAAATTGGCTCCAGAACGGGCTTTGTTTGGCGAAATCGTTCAAATAAAAAAACAGGTTGTAGTCCAGTCGTCTAAGGTTGTCGATAATCAAGTCCATGC
>JBAXWD010000113.1:0-2069 GCA_037128645.1 Candidatus Berkelbacteria bacterium | reverse complement strand
GATGATAGCAATTGACAAGTTTCCTCCAGTGAAGTACCAACCAATAAAAGTTAAAAGTGCAATGCCTATTACAACCGGAACAAAAATTCCGGAAACCCTATCGGCCAGTTTTTGAATTGGCGCCTTTGAACCCTGAGCATCTTCAACAGTTTTAATAATTTGCGCTAAAACTGTCCCCTCACCAACCTCTGTGACTTCAATTTTCAAAACTCCATTTTGATTTATGGTGGCGCCATATACTTTATCGCCGATCTTTTTTTCGACCGGCATCGACTCACCAGTGAGCATTGATTCATCCAGCGCTGACGAACCATCAGTGATTTTGCCGTCTAGCGGGACTTTTTCGCTTGGCCGAACGACGATAATATCGCCAATTCTTAATTCATCGGCTGGAGTTTCAACCTCTTTGCCATTAACAAATTGGTGAGCACTTTTTGCTGAAAGCTGTGCCAATGCCCTTAGTGCAGCACCAGCCTGACCAGTTGATTTGGCTTCGAAAAACTTTCCCAAAAGTATTAGAGTAATGATAATGGCGGCCGATTCAAAATAGCCTTCTCGACCAGAAAACATTGCGTATATACTGTAAAAATATGCCGCTAATGTGCCAATCGAAACAAGAGTGTCCATGTTGGACTCAAATTTCAGTGATTTTTTAAACGCCGATTTGTGGAAGCCAAAACCAACCACCCAAACAACCGCTGTAGCCAAAATCAAATTTATGGCACCCAAAACATTTTGACTGATTGGAATTTTAAAGAACATTTGAGCTAGTAGCGGAAATGATAAACCAAGAGACCAATAAAATAAACTTCGCTTTTGGTTAATTTCATACCTCCCGGCATCAGCCTGGTAGGAATGTTCCATATCCTCCATGTCCATAACCAGGTAGCCGCTGTTGACGATGACTTTTTTGATCTCCTGCGAAGAAATTTTGTCAGGATCATACTCAATACTAGCTTTCTTGGTTGCAAAATTAACCGCAACATCGATTATGCCAACAGTCTTTTTTAGCGCTCGCTCGTTGATCTGTGCGCAACTGGCACAAGTCATGCCGCCAATGCTTATTGTAATGTTTTTCATTTTGCCACCACATTAAAACTACCAGTGTACATTCCCATTAGACAAGAAAAGTTTAGTGTGCCAATATTTTTTGGAGTAAATTCAATTACGTTTTCGCCATGTGTCAAATTCTGCCTAATACCCATTTTCGGCACTGAAATTGAACTGGCGCAGGTGTCAGAAGTTGAATTAATAATCCATTTGACTGGAATTCCTTGTTTGATTGTAAATTTGTTCGGTTCATAACCTCCGGCAAGTTGTGTCATATTAATTACTTGAACGCCATTTTCACTGGTTATAATTGCGCCTGAAGAATCAGCGGTAGATGAATTTGACCTGCCGCCAAAAGTACTTTTCCAGCCTGTCAAGTTTAGTCCGTTAGAAATATTAACCACAGCGAACACAACTACGACAACCCCAGCAAATTTAAAGAACTTTCGGGCTGTGTTGCCGCGCAAGAATGAAGTTAACCCACCAATTCCCAAAAGCCCCGGAGTGGTTCCTAGTGCGAATATTCCCATTATCGCTGCACCGGACCAGAAATTGCCAGAGTTAAGTGCATAAAGCTGCATTGCTTGGGTAAAACCGCAAGGTAAGAAAAATGTTAACGCACCCAAAAACATTGAATTGGCGTGGCTGTACTCCCTATTCTGACGATTTTTAATGCCCAAAATTTTTGCGATTCCAGATGGCAAAGAAAAACCACCACTGGAAATTTTTGGGAATAATTCTGTTAACTGTAGACCCAATGTCAGCATTACGGTACCTACAACGATCGATAACAACCCAATAAATGTGCTGGATAGCTGGAATGCATGGCCGATAAGTCCAATGAGTCCGCCCAGCAAAAAATATGACAAAATTCTTCCAAGTTGAAAAAACAAGTGTGGTCGGAACTTCTCTCCAGATGTTGCCTCCGGATGTTTTTCTGCATATCTAGCAGAGATTCCCAAAATTAATCCGCCGACCATAGCCATGCACGAAGAAACGCCAGCAGTCAGTCCAATAAG
>JBAXWD010000112.1:0-2070 GCA_037128645.1 Candidatus Berkelbacteria bacterium | reverse complement strand
GATTAAGGGAAATACGAAATTAGTCGAACTCTGGCAGAAAGAAAAAATCTCTTTAATATTGCTTTTAACATTTTTCTTTTTGGCCCCACTGGTTTTCTTTTTTAACACAAATTACGGCATCACCGACACGATCTCATATTCATTTTCATCAACTAACCAAAAACTTCTCCATGTTAAAGGACGGAATGTTTTCCCGTTAATCGGCGAGGTCCAGAATTTAAACCCTAGCGGTAATGTCCTCTTGATAGGTGAACCTAAAGTCTTCTTCCAACTGAACTTTCCAATTGATAAATTAGTCGCCGGTGATGAAATTGATCCAAAAGAGTTTAACATTGACTTGTTAAAAACCGGACAAATTGAGTACATTGTTGCAAAGGCCGACTCAAAGATCGGTGATATTAGCTTAGATCAAATAAAATCTTTGCAACTGGAAAAAGTTATCGGTCAGGATGTGCTCTATAAAAATCTTAGCTTTTAGGCTGGGCTTTCAGCAATCTCGTGTGCCTAAAATTATCAATTGGTCCTTGAATATATTTGTTCAAAAGCAAACTCAATCCAACTGCGATGATGAAAGCGACTAAGCTTAAATAGTCGCTTTTAATTTTTAAGGCATTAAAAATCTTCGGATAAATAACCGACAAAACCAAAATATGGGTAATATAAACCGGATACGAAAGCTCGCCGATTTTTCGATCCAACTCACTCTTTTGCGACAGAATAAATATAAATGGCAAGTAGAGAATAAAAATTAGATAAAATAATATCTCTTTGGGCAAAAGTACTCCCAGCATTCTGGCATTGATGTGGATATCGAAATTTATGTAATTGTAAAACGCCAAATAAGAAACAACGATAAATGATGCGCCGACAGCAATAGCTCTGGAGATCTTTGGCTCAAATTTAATTCGCCGGTAAAGTCTAAAAGCCAAAATACCACTAGCAAAAAAGATAAATTCCGATGGGAAAAACATATAATTCCAGCTAACAGTGCTTAGCCCTGCCGACAAAACAACCTGTCTAATTGCCAAACTGAAAATCATTAGTGCGACAATAATCCAGGTTCTTTTTTTGATAATGAATGGCACAATCAGATAAAAAACAATCTCCAGAATAATGGTCCAAGCTTGAGGAATCAAGAGAAAATATGAAGTCGGCACGCCGACAGTATGATAGGTAAAAAGACCGTTGGCTGGATTTAGAAACAGAAACATTAGAATGTCACGGCCAAAGACGAACAAATTAGAGAACCCCAGCCATACAACCGACAACCAATTGAATTGGCCAAAATTAGAAACTATCGCTTGCATTTCACCCCAAGAGCCACCAAGTAAATGAGTCGAAAGCGAAAACAAAATCGTCAAAATCAAAACCATAAGGTAAATTGGGTAAATTCGCAAAAAGCGGCTAACGAAAAACTTACGATAATCCTTATATTTGCTCTCCAAAATCAGCGCCATATAAAAACCGGAGATAATGAAAAAAGCTCTGACGGCAACAACCGGATTGCCGAAGAAATACCCAAAAATCGGATGCGAGTGGGTCATAATTACGGCAAAGGCTAATAAAAGTCGAATTAAGCCCACCAGTCGCCTCCCAACAGTACCTCTAGTTTCTCCGCAAACGAACCAAGATAATTATTTGCCACCGTTTCTTTGGCGGCCTGGGCAATTTTTTTGATGTCAAATTTTCCAGCCTGAATTTGCAAGATTATCTCAGTCATTTTTTCAACATTATAATTTTCGACCAAAAAACCATTCTCACCATTTTTAATAATCTCTGGCGCCACACCAACTTTAAATGACACAACCGGCACTCCAGCGGCCATTGCTTCCAAGGTCACCATGCCAAAAGTTTCAAATCGCGAAGTCGCGAGAAGCAGATCTATACTCTCCAAAATACTGGCTATTGGCCTGTACGGTTGAAATCTTATCCACCCTGACAAATTATTTTCCTTAATAGAATTTTTAATCTGAGCGAAAAATTGTTTATCTAACACATCGCCGAAAGCAACAAAATTGACCTTGAATTTTGATAAAACTTTCTCGGCAACTTGGGCAAATAAATCAGTTC
>JBAXWD010000111.1:0-2072 GCA_037128645.1 Candidatus Berkelbacteria bacterium | reverse complement strand
GTTTTTGACTATGTAATAGAAAATTCATCACTGGCAATCAGCCGCCTCTACTTGAAAAAGCTCTTTGATCAGCGAATTATTCACGCTTCGGCAATTATCAAAATAGAGCAACATAAAATAACAGTTAAAGACAATTTTGAAATGGTTAAGCCAGAAGTTGTGCCAATGGGCGCAACCGAAATGGCATAAGTAATAAACAATTAAGGAGGAAAAATGAAAAAACTAAGATGGGTTACCGTTGTTGCAGTGATACTCGGAATTATCGCTGGCCAATTGTCGTTTAATCTTTTCCTAAATGGTAACGGAAATAGTGACGTAATTTACGGAATTGGCATTATCGCTCTAACTTTTATTGTTGTTTATATTCTCGACAAATCAACCAAGAAATAGGAGGAAAATGGTTTCCTACAAAACTCGCTGGGTTTTTCTCTGTGTAATGGTGGCGTTGCTCGTATTAGAAATCGTAATTAAATCCGGATTGGCTGGTTATCTAATTGCTAGCGGCGGAATTTTAATCGGAATTTTGGGCCTAATTCTTGATAATCCAAAGAGAAAGCGATCTAAACAAAAGCCTGTTCCAGCTAATCGAATATGGATTTTTGTCGGATATATGGCGGTATTATTTTTTGCTGCCTTTTATCTCGAAAATGATACAATCTTTTATTCCATAATCGGGGTTGGGTTTCTCGCGGGATTCATCTCCATGATTTATGAAATTAGAAGAAAATAGTTTGTTTAATAAAAAAAGGCGTTTCCCCCGTGGGATTCGCCATGTTCTCTTCACACGCTTGATCGCCTTGGCCCTACGCGGCCTTCGGCCAGATTCTCCGCCCGGAAAGATCCGTCACTTCGGTCATAGCGTCGCGCCTGATGGTGAACGACACATCAACACCGCCGACCGACGCCGAGCAGATCAGCCCGTGGCCGCTGGTGCCTGACAGCACGCCAGGACCCTTTTTGATGCTGCAACTCCCGCTCTCAACCGTGATAGTGTGCCCCTCGACGTTGACCAGCCCGTCAGCCTTGCCCAAGTTGGGCTGAGCGCCAGGCTGCAGATGTACAACGAACCCCTTGGCGTAACACAGCTCGTAATCGCTCTTTTTGGCCATGGTCAGCGCCTCCCTCAATGATTGCTACAAATAATATATATCACAAAAAATCTTGAATAACAAAAAAACGGAGCAACTACGCTCCGCCGGTCTACTTCTCCGTTTGTTCAACCCACCAGGCATCGTGGGCCGGTATGATCCTACTGATGTCATCGTTCAACTGCTGGCTGGCTGCTATAACTGCCGGTAACCAATCACCGTCGGGGGAGACTTCCCGCTCCGCCACAACCCGCTCTTCATGCTTGCTGTGGACAGCAACCAACCGAACTACGAACCTGGGAACAATCTGGCAGTCACAAGTGACTTTGCCGGTCTTATTGCAGATGACACAGTCTTGTGTTAACCGCCCCGATCTTCTTCCTTCGCCCCTACAGATTTGGCAAGTCTTCTTGCCGCTACCGCCACAAAGCTTACAAGCCATGGTTCGCTCCTCCTTGTGTGTTTATATTTTTTATCATATTTTTGACCTTTAATCAATACAAAAAAATCCCCTCCGATTTCTCTTTGGGGATTTTTTTATTCCTAGTGCTTTACAGACTTTATGAACTTTTGACTTTATGAACTAGAAATTTGCCAAGCAAATTTCTACATTCCCATCATGCTTGGATCCATGCCGCCTGGCATTGCCGGTTCTTTCTTTTCTGGTTTTTCGGCAACTGCGGCTTCCATAGTCAAGAACATTGCTGCCACCGATGCAGCATTTTGCAACGCCGAGCGAGTAACTTTAGCCGGGTCAATGATGCCAAATTTGATCATATCTCCATATTCATCCGTTGCGGCATTGTAGCCTTCGCCTGGTTCCATATTGCGAACCTTTTCAATGACTACGCCGCCGTCAACACCAGCATTTTGGGCAATCATTCGCATTGGCTCTTCAAGTGATCGCTTAACGATTTCAGCACCAAGTGCTTCATCGCCTTCGAGACGGAGCTCAAGAAGTGCCGGAATTACATCAATTAAGGC
>JBAXWD010000110.1:0-2171 GCA_037128645.1 Candidatus Berkelbacteria bacterium | reverse complement strand
CTTTATGACTCCGTAAACAACAAAAGCTACATTGGCGAAACTGATATCCAAACATTCTTCGCCTCCCAAACAAAATAATTCTTAGGCTTCTTTACTATTCATTATTAGTTATTAGTTAATATCATGTGCCAAATTTGCACTATCGCTATAATTGGTGGGCTCGGCCTTTCTCGCTGGCTTCACGTGGACGATACCGTGAGTGGAGTTTGGATTGGTGCACTACTAGTAACAATAATTTACTATTCAATCTCGTGGCTGGCCAAATACAAGATAAAGTTCTGGGGCCGAGATTTTGTCGTTTCACTGGCTTACTACGCGCTGGTTTTCATACCTTTGTATACCGGAAAAATAATCGGCCATCCGCTAAACCGCATTTGGGGAATTGATAAATTCATTGTCGGCGCAACTGCCGGCAGTATTATTTTTATTCTGGCCGTCATGCTTTATGGTTGGCTCAAGAAAAAAAATGGTAATCACGCCCACTTTCCAATGGAGAAGGTTGTGGTCCCAATTATATCGCTTATAATAGTAAGTGCAGGATTCTATTTCTTAACTAAATGATTATGGCAAAAATAAACTCAAACGACGTAAATGATTTAATCAACAACTTCGACAAGCTAAAAAAGGATCATAAGCTTGATCTTTCCGCTGATGAAGATTTGTCGATTGCTATTATGAATTTGGTTTCTATTGAGGAACACTTTTTTTTCACCGCCGAAAAGACCGAGGATAAAAAATATTACGATTTGTTAGCCGGCGTCCGCGAGATTAGAAAAGATTTACTGAAAAAATTAGTTAAAGAAACCGAAGGCGAAGTTTGGTGTATTTCCAAGCATTTGCTAGCTTCTTCGATGCGAGTGATGGAAGTTGGCACCAAGGAACTTGGTCGCGGCCACAAAAAAGAAGCTTTTGAGCTTTTTGAAAAAGCCTACGAGCTCTATTCCCTATTCTGGGGCGTAAATTTAAAGGCTATCCCAACCAAAGGAATCAAAAACATTGGACCAAAAGCACTAGACAAAAATGACAAATCAAAATCCGGTGCTCTCTCTAAATTTAAAGATCTAGTGAAAAAAGTTGTTGATTGCTGTATTGAATAATTTTATTGTTCGAGCTTGTCAAGAACTATCCGGTTCGTCATTCCCGATCCAGTCGGGAATCCACAAAAAGTTTCTTCCAAATAAAAATCGACCAGAGCAGCCGATTTTTATTTGAATAAGTCAAAGTAAATCTATATTGACTAACTTTTCTTGTTAGAAGCTACCGCCGAAGCAAACATATCCCCTTCAGTCTTTCTGAGATACCAGCACAAAAGCAATTGATCATCTCCTGATTCTAAAACTGTCTTTGCATTCGCTATTCTTCTCTTGTACTCGTCAATATGCAAAGCCAAATCAAGATCCTCCTCCTTGTCTCCGTCAGACATCTGTTTCAAAGAATTGATAGCGCTCTCTGCAAAGTCTATTTCGTGTTTCGCTTCCTCCCTAGCTTCATCAATTGTAGCAATATTTTCTTTCTCACGAGCTTCTTGATCTTCACTAAAAAAATTACGTTCAATACTACGTTTTCTTGTAATAATCTCTCTGTTTTCGCTCTGGTCCAAAATATCATTGGCATCAGCGTCAGCCAGCTCTCCACCAGGCATATACTCCTGTGCCTTAGTTTCCATCTGATTAATCTCTTCTTCGCTCAACCCTTTTCTTTCTGCTCCATCTACCATAATTACCCCCGACTATTACTAATTAGATCCTGGAAATATTCCAGGACGACAAACTATTTTTCTATTTCCATCTTACATAGTAGTAGTAGTAGTAGTAGTCAAGTATATTTACAAAAAAATTTCTATAAATTATTATCATCGCCAAATAATTTCCATATTGATTTGCGCCGATCGATTAATATCGATATGAGAATTTGATATAATATTTTTAATGAAAAAGAAGACAAACAGTAAAAAATCATCTAGAGCAAAAGAAATCAGTGGGGAAATTACATGGGCAATTCTGATAATAATTGCTCGCATTCCGGAGGCGTTACTCGGTTCATTTGTTGATAGCAAATCTTTTGGTGGCCATGAGCTCTTGGCGGATCAGCTAATCAATAATTTAAGAAGCATGAAGCAACGAGGCTATATCGAACTCAAAAAAATAAACGATTCATATTCTGTTCGCTTG
>JBAXWD010000011.1:0-12990 GCA_037128645.1 Candidatus Berkelbacteria bacterium | reverse complement strand
CACTTGGGTCATGTTTTTGAAGGGGAACATTTGACGAAAAAAAATCTTCGCCACTGTGTTAATTCGTTATCGATTAAATTCACCCCGTTAAATTCGCCGAAGGCGAACGATCAAACTGTATGCAACAGTTAGATCGTATTTAACAGGGTAAATTCCGGACGATCAGTCCAAAAAGTAAGTTCTCGACTTGTATTTGTTAGGAAAAAATGGTTAAATAAGCAAAATTCTCGCAGGAATCTATCCGAGCTTATTCGTAAAGCTCGATTACAGTTCCTGTGAGGTGCCTTTGTGAAGCGATCAATCGTAATCGTATCGTTGCTGATGCTTGTCTCGGTCGCCATGGCCGCCCCTAATCGACTCTCGGGAGTGCCGGTCCAGATCCAGACCAAGACTGCTGCCGTCAGCCCGAAGCGTCCGCATATCGCGATCATCGGCGCCAAGCTGTACACTGATCGACGTCATGGCAATGTTGGTCTGCTGGTAACGACCAAAAATATCGGCCGGGTTCCTTGCATCTATGCTGTGATGCATTTGCGCTTGTTCAACAAAAAGGGCAAATGCATCTGGGCGACATCGATATTTGCCATTAGTATGGACCGGGAACCTCTGAAACCCGGATGTATCCGGGGTCCGTTGCATTTCCGCTTGCAAGACGATTCTTGGCGTGTTGCGTCGGAGGTGACGGGGGCAAGCTTGGAATTCGAGGGTTATGGTGGGCCATATGATCCGCAATGCCAGGGGCTTTACAAGCATTGAACAGTTTGGGAGTGCGTTTGCCTCCCATTTTTTTATTATTGCTATGCCCGATATTATTTTTGCTATAATATGTCCAAAAGGAGACATATGAAGTTAAATGAAATTTACAAGTGTAGCGTTTGCGGCAACATTACTGAACTAGTCACTGTTGGTGGCGGCGAATTAGTTTGCTGTGGTAAGCCAATGGAAAAGATGGTGGAAAAATCCGCTGAAGAGGGGATGGAAAAGCATAAACCGATTATCAAAGAGCAAAAAGTTTTGGTCGGATCGGTTCCGCACCCAATGGAATCCGAGCATCACATTGAGTGGATTGAAGTTTTAGAAGGCGCAGACGTTTGTCGAAAAAATCTAAAAGTTGGCGACAAGCCGGAAGCTGAATTTTGCGATAAAAATATTAAAGTCGCGCGGGCGCTTTGCAATATCCATGGTTTGTGGAAAAACGAATAAAATAATTTAGGGAGGATTTTATGGAACAAAAACTAAAAAGTTTGCGAAGATTTAATTTGTGGATGGCGCTCCTGCATTTCGGTCAGGGTGTTGCCATGCTTTGGCTATCTAGCGGTTTTAGTTTGCCGGTGATGAGCCACTATTTGAAGTTTGATGTTGTTACAAGAACATTGCAGCCGGTTCAGTCAACTTTGTTTTCACTTAAGATCGGCCCAATAATTGCCATATTTCTTTTTCTTTCAGCTTTGGCTCATCTTGTTATCGGTACGGTTGCTAATGATTGGTACAATCGAAATTTGGCCAAGGGAGCCAACTATGGCCGTTGGATTGAATACTCCTTTTCATCTTCGATCATGATGGTTGCAATTGCTATGTTAGTTGGCGTCTATGACATTGCCTCTTTAACCCCAATCTTTGTCTTAAACGCGATGATGATTCTCTTTGGCTGGATGATGGAACTCCACAATCAAAGCACAACCAAAACCAATTGGACATCATTCATTTTTGGTTGCATTGCTGGCATTGCTCCCTGGGTGGTCATAGGCTTGTATTTGTTTGGTTCTGGCGATAGCACTCATCATGCGCCGACTTTTGTATACTGGATATATTTTTCAATATTCCTTTTCTTCAACTGTTTCGCTATCAATCAGGTTTTGCAATACAAAAAAGTTGGGGCATGGAAGGATTATCTTTATGGAGAACGTGCTTATATTATTTTGTCACTAGTTGCCAAATCACTTTTAGCCTGGCAGGTTTTTGCCGGCACATTGCGGCCAATGTGATATTAACTAATAACGAATAATTGAGGAGAAAGATGATAACAGATCAATTACCAACTTGGTTACCGATTGTGATTGTCATTTTAGCGCTATGGGAAATCCCTTGGAAAGGCGTCGCGCTTTGGAAAGCGGCTAGAAACAAAGATCTTGCTTGGTTTATAATTCTTTTGATTGTAAATACGCTAGGAATTTTAGAAATTCTCTACATTTATATTTTGGGTAATAAGAAAAACGCCTAAAATTCTCCTAGTGGTTGACAAATCGAGAAAAACAGCGTACTATTATAGTATACAAATATTGTTTGGTAGAAGTCTCAATTTCACTCGGAGGTGATCTATTGATCAATAATTCACAAAATTATTCAATTTTTTTGTTGGGAAAACATTATGGAACTGCGTAACGTTGCAATTATCGCCCACGTTGATCACGGCAAAACCACTCTAGTGGACGGATTTTTGAAACAATCAAAAACTTTTCGTGACAATGAAGCCTATATGGATCAAGATCTAATTTTAGACTCAAATGATCAGGAACGAGAACGCGGTATTACCATTTTGGCTAAAAATACTGCCATCAACTACAAAGGTGTAAAAATCAATATTATTGACACCCCAGGACATGCTGATTTTGGTGGTGAAGTTGAGAGAACATTGAACATGGCTGAAGGCGCTATTCTGGTCATCGACGCTCAAGAGGGACCAATGCCACAGACCAAATTTGTTTTGAAGAAAGCATTTGAGTTGGGTCTAAAGATTATTGTTGTTATCAATAAAATTGATAAACAAAATGCTGATTTACAGAAAACTATCAACAACACGTATGATCTTTTCTTGGACATGGCACAAAATGATGACCAATTGGAATTCCCAATTTACTATGCACTTGGCCGAGACGGCAAAGCCTGGAAAGATATGCCAACTGATTTCAATGAAGAAGCTGATTTATCTCCGATATTAGACGCCGTTATTGAATATATTCCGGCGCCAGAAAAGAACGATGAACAACCATTTCAAATGTTGGTTTCCGCACTTGATTATGACAGTTTTATGGGCAAATATGCCGTTGGCAAAATCAAAAATGGTATTGCCAAGGCTGGAATGCCCATTATTCTCTTGGACGAAAATGGTGTTGTTGGAAATGGAAAAATTGAAAAAATTTACCTAAATTCTGGCATGAAGAAAGTTGAGGTCTCTCAGGCTGAATCCGGTGATATTGTTTCAATCGCTGGTCTCAAAAATGCCACAATCGGTTACACTGTGGCCGACCCATTAAATCCAGAGGCGTTGCCTGCACCTGTGATCGAAGAGCCAACAATGAGAATTTCGATCTATGCTAATACGTCACCGTTTGCTGGCCGTGAAGGGAAGTTTGTCACGGCTCGTCAACTTTTAGATCGCATCAAAAAAGAATTGGAAACCAATGTCTCGATGCGGCTCGATGATTCGCAAGATGGAAATTATATTTTGTCTGGACGCGGAGAATTGCACTTGTCTGTTTTTATCGAGAATTTACGACGAGAAGGTTATGAACTCCAGGTTGGAAAACCAGAAGTTATTACAAAGGAAATTGATGGAGTTTTATCTGAGCCAGTTGAAGAATTAACCATTGATGTCAAAAGCGATTTTGCCCAAAACGTTATTGGCGAAATCTCTCGTCGCCGAGGAATGCTTGTCCACCAAAATGAAAATCCTGATGGTACCACTAGATTGGTTTTTGAAATCTCGACTCGCGGAACGTTAGGGTTAAGAAATATTCTAATGACGGCAACAAAGGGTACAGCAGTTATAAATTCATTATTTTTGCGATACGAAAAAGTTGGTCCAGCTTTGCCAAAAAGCCGAAGCGGAGTTCTGATTGCTTTTGGCCCGGGAAAAACTGTGGCTTATGGACTCAACATTGCACAACAACGCGGAATTACTTTTATACCACCACAAACTGAAGTTTATACCGGTATGATTGTTGGTCAAAATCCAACAGAGCGGGATATGGAAATTAATGTGACAAAAGAAAAACAGTTAACAAATGTTCGTGCGGCTAGCTCAGATATGATTACCGTTTTAACGCCACCAACGATATTATCGCTTGAACAATGCATCGACTTTTTGGAAGACGATGAACTCTTGGAAGTTACACCAACTTCACTGCGACTTCGAAAAAAGATTTTGGATGCAACCCAGCGGAATCGTTCTAAAAAATAATCTCGTTTTCTTTTTAGCATAGATTGATATAATGGGTCTGTGGTAGTTTTAATATAAAAAGGAGAAATTATGACTGAACGGGAATTTATACCTTTTGAAGAAAAAAGTCCAGATGAACAGGCGCATCATCACGAAAGAACTAATCCGCAAGATGAAAAGCCGGAAGGTTTTATTGAAGATTCTTTAGAAGCACATCATCGAGCGGCAGCAGAGGATCCTTATCAAACTATTCGAGCTAACGCTTTGAAAATTGGATTTCCAGACGGTGATCCGATCGCATCATTGGAAGCAAAAGCCAACACTGCTGGTGATGAGGTCGGTAAAAATTACACTGATATAGTTGCGCCGATTAAGGTTGCGGAGACCATGGCGGATCTTATTTCAAATATTAAAAAAGAAGGTTGGCGAGGGAATCTTACGTTAAAACTACCTAAATTTAACAATTATGAAAGATCGGTTGAACAAGAGGATAGGTTATCGATAAATAAAACTGAACCATGGTCTCAATCAAATGAAAAATTCGGAAAAATATTATTACCCCCAGAACAAACTGATTATTTAATGAAGTTGCTAGGCGTTGCTGAAAAAGGAGAGAGAAGAAGGGAATATGAAAATGAAGAAGGAAAACACTATACCTTAAGCCTTAGCACTCAAATCCCTGGATTATATTTTTTTCAAGAATGTAATATACCTGATGGCAAAAAAGAGCCAGTGATTCTTTCGAGGGAATTTTTCTATCGTCAGCCACATGAAAAAAATTGAAGCTAAAAATCGAATAGAAAAATTGCGCGGTGAGCTAAATGAACATCGCTATCTTTATTATGTTTTAGATAAGCCAAAAATATCGGATGCTGTTTACGACTCGCTTTTTCGGGAACTAGAAAAATTAGAGGAAGAACATCCAGAACTAATCACGCCAGATTCACCAACACAAAGAGTTGGTGATCAACCGGCGAAGAAATTTGAAAAGGTGAAGCATGATTCTCGGATGCTTTCGATTAATGATGTTTTTAATTTTGAAGAACTAGAAAAGTGGGAAGAGCGCTTGATAAAACTCGGCGCTAAATCAGCTATTGAAGAAGATGGTTATTTTGTCGAACTAAAAATGGATGGCTTGGCGGTTTCATTAATCTACGAAGATGGAATTTTGACACAGGGCTCGACTCGCGGTGATGGTTCTATTGGTGAAAATGTGACCCAGAATTTGAAAACAATTGATTCAATACCACTGCGAATTGAACAACATAGAGACATCAAAAAATTACTTTGTAGTCGTGGTAGTGATTCGGCACTTCACGGAAAATTTGAAGTTCGGGGCGAAGCTTTTTTATCAAAAGCTGATTTTGAAAAATTAAACGCCGGCAGGGAGAAATCAGAATTGGCAAAATACGCCAACCCAAGAAATGTTGCCGCTGGCTCTATCCGCCAGCTAGACTCAAAAATAACTGCCCAGAGGGAATTGGACTTTTTTGTTTACGCAGTTGCCTCAAAGGTCGGGCTAGATAAGCATCATCAGGAGCATGATTTGGCCGAGTGTCTGGGCTTTAAGGTGAACAAAAATAATAAACTTTGTCGGAATTTAGTCGAAGTTAAAGAATTTTTAAAACACTGGGAATCAGCACGGGAGAAATTACCGTATCAAACTGATGGTGTCGTTGTTGTTCTCGATAATAAAAAAGCCTTTGATCGCTTGGGTGTAGTTGGCAAGGCGCCGCGAGGAATGATCGCCTATAAATTTGCTGCTGAAGAAGCAACATCAAAAATATTAGACATTATTGTTCAAGTTGGAAGAACTGGGAAGCTGACACCAGTTGCGGTAATGGAACCGACAATAGTTGCTGGTTCAACCGTTTCACGAGCAACACTACATAACGCTGATGAAATTGGTCGCAAGGATATCCGAATTGGCGACACTGTCATTATCCGTAAGGCTGGGGATGTTATCCCGGAGGTTAAAGAGGTGATTAAATCGATGCGGAGTGGTGACGAAAAAGTTTTTCACATGCCTCGCATTTGTCCGGTTTGTGGAGGAGCTGTCATCAAGAAAGATGGGGAAGTGGACTCGTATTGCGCTGATAAAAATCGTTCCGTTCGGCGTTTGCGACAAATTGGTTTTTTCGTTTCGAAAAACGCTTTTGATATCGATGGCATGGGACCGAAAATTATCGAATTATTAATGAATGAAGGCTTGGTTGGCGATCCATCAGACATATTTAAACTCAGAGAAGGGGATTTGGAGCCGCTGGAAAGATTTGCGGAAAAGTCCGCCGCAAACATTGTTCAGGCAATAGAGAAATCAAAAGATATTACACTTGAACGATTTATTTACGCTTTGGGAATCCGTCATGTTGGCGCAGAAATTGCCAACGATATTGCGGAACAGTTTGGCACAATTGAAAAGGTTCTGTCAGTTAAAAAAGAGGACCTGGACCAACTTTACGGAATAGGTGAGGCGGTGGGCAAATCATTTGAAGAGTATTTTTCTGATAAAAAACACCTAGAAGTGGTTAAAGAATTACAAAAGCTTGGCGTCAAAATTAAACCATATCACTCCCCTGTTGTGTCAAAAAAATTGGGCGGGAAATCTTTTGTTGTTACCGGATCATTGGAATCGATGCCGCGCGACGATGCTCATAAATTAATTGTCAAAAATGGCGGCCGTGTTTCATCGTCTGTAACTTCAAAAACAGATTACTTAGTTGTCGGCGATGAGCCGGGATCTAAACTGGATAAGGCGAAGCGACTAGGAATTAAAATATTAAATGAAAACGAATTTCTAAAGTTGGTTAAGTAATTTATTTTTCAATAAGTACCGCGGAGTCCCGCACCGAACTTGTTCTGGTGCGTGGACGAAAAAATTTGGTACTAAAATATTGGAAGAAGCAGATTTTTTGAAGATGGTTAAATAGTTCTAAAAAAAATTGCCCGGCCCCAGGTTGGGGCACGAGCGTTGTTGAGGCCGTTAACCAGAGGCCATGTTGATGCAAATCGGACATCCGCAGCGAGTGCAGATTCGGAATTGGAACGGGGGGATGCGCCCTCCATCGTTGATCACGAACTTGTCCTTGCCAAAAACGTGCGGCTGACCGCCGTGGCAGACTATGGATTGTGATTCCGCCGCGGTCACGATCAGTTTCTCGGCGACCTGCGGCGTGTACTCAGGGTTGACTGAACGTACGACTGCGACGCGACCACCAGATGTGTACAAGTCATATGTGCAACGGTAGCCGCTGATGTCATGGAGCGCAGCCAGCACGTCTTCGAGCAGGCCAGGATCGGACAATGGTAGGAATTTGAATCCCCAGCAATTGTCGTCAAGCCGGCTAGTGAACTCGTAGCTGTGGCTGGTTGTTGTGTCGGCGAAGAAAACGTCATCAGTTTGGATGAATATGAGAACTTCATCCGTCTTAGTCAGATCTTCGCCGGCTACATTCTCGTACACCCGGGTATATCTTCGATCTTCGCCACCAGGTGTCGGCAGGTATTGAAGAATCGAGAGTTGTTTTAGTGGTTGGGTTGATGCGTTCCATCGCTCCCACATCCTGATCACTTCCTTTTTTTGATCTTGATCGTAGATTAATATATACTTTTTGGCCATAAAAGTCAACCTAAAGTTACAAAAAAACAATAAAAAAAGGCCCGGCTGGTCAGCCGGGCACTTCGAGGTTTTCGGCGATGACGAGATACTCGCCACCGATTGTCGGGTCTGGATGAATCGACAGAGTGCAGTCAGTCAGAGTCGCCAATAGGATTTCCAACTGACCCCGATTCATCGTGTGTGGTTTGGCCAAGTGGTGGCTGACGATACCGATTGCCCACTTGGTGTCTTCGTGGAGTAGGTTGATGCTGCCAAAGTCGTAACTAATGGCAACGTAACATTGCGAGAAGGCGGGTGCATCTTTCCCCGAGGTGAAGAGAGCGACCAAGTAGTGCTGTCCGTCGTCTCTGCAGCGGACAGTCAGGTCCAGTAATTCCCCTGCCATGGACATGACCATTCTCCTCTCGATGTGTCTACTTTAGTCGTACCACTGAGTGGATAATTTGTCAAGTGGCGTTTTTTGGAATTAAAAAAGGCCCAGCATCAGCTGGGCGCATCGGGTGTAGTCGGGCGGCACAGAACGTACTGCTCGTCGTCCTTGTCGGTTCGCAGTTCAAAGGTCGGTCCGAGGTTGTTGAGCAGCCGCTCAATGTTGGTGGCAGCGAAGCTCTTCGTCCGCGCATTTTTGCGGTCGATGACTTTGGCCACGGCCTCGTGGGCGCACAATGCAACCCTTGCGTGTTCCTCGCTCCGTGCGATCACGAGCATTGTGTCGCTGATGACGTGGTTGCCCGCCGCGTCGACGACATAGATTCGCGTCATCTCGTACTGCGGATGTGGAAAGCACTGTAGCGTTACCAGCTCGACTGGCTTGCGTTCTTTGTCTGTGGATTCCATTGCAAACCATCCTCCTGAAGTTGTAACAACGCTAAAATATTAGCATATTATTGTGATTTTGTCAAACAGTGCTGATTTATCTTGAACTTCGTGAGTCTTGGTGCTAGAATACGAGTAAATATGACCAAAGATATAAAAAAATCAGGAGGCTCGTCCTGGGTGTTAGATGTAGCCCAGCTTGCTCGTATTGAACTCACAAATGCTGAGGAAGAGAAATTTGCTGGCCAGCTCTCAGCTGTTTTAGAGAATTTTGAACTTCTAAGTAACGTTGACACAACTGGTGTCGAACCAACGGCTCAGGTCACGGGACTGACCAATGTTTTTCGTGTTGATGAAATTTCAAACATAAATGGCGCCAAATCACGTGACGAGCTGTTATCAAACGTGCCAGAAGTTGAAAACGGAAGTATAAAAGTACCAGGAGTTTTTAACAATGACTGAACTATATAAACTGACAATTGAAGAAGCCTCAAAGAAATTAAAAGCCGGCGAAATTACCTCGTCGGAGCTTTTGGAATCTGTCATTTGCCGAATTGAAAAGGTTGAACCGGAAATTAAATCTTACATCACCAAAACTTTTGAAATTGCTCACGATCAAGCGAAAAAATCAGACGAACGATACAAAAACCACGAGCCGCTATCTGACCTCGATGGAATACCAGTAGCACTAAAAGATGTTTTTTGCACCAAGGGCGTAAAAACAACGGCAGCTTCAAAAATTTTAGAGGATTTTATTCCAGTCTATAATGCAACAGTGGTGGAGAAATTAGAGAGTGCTGGAGCTATAATGTTGGGCAAAGTAAACACCGATGAATTTACCATGGGGTCGTCCACGGAGAACTCGGCATTTGGCCCAACGCACAATCCTTGGGATACTTCTCGTGTCCCTGGTGGTTCTTCTGGCGGCTCAGCCGCGGCGGTTGCTGCCGATGAATGTTTGTTTGCGCTTGGGACCGATACAGGTGGTTTAATTCGCCAGCCGGCAAGTTTCTGCTCGGCCACTGGTTTAAAAGTTACATATGGTTTAGTTTCTCGAAATGGAGTCGTTTCCTATGCCTCATCGTTCGACACTGTTGGGCCAATTGCTAAATCAGCCGCTGATGTTGCAATCATTTTAAATATTATCGCCGGCAATGACCCAATGGACTCAACTTCGGTAACTGAAAAATTGCCAGATTACACAACTTTTTTGGGCAAAGACATTAAGGGCAAAAAAATCGGTATACCAGTAGAGTTTTGGGGTGAGGGTTTGGATGCCGGAGTAAAAGAAATATTAAAAAATGCAATCAGTAAATTAGAAGAACTTGGGGCAGAAGTTGAAGAAATGTCGTTGCCATCAACTGATTTTGCTATTGCCATGTACTATATTATCGCCAAATCTGAAGCATCATCCAATCTAGCTCGTTACGATGGTATCCGCTACGGCTATTCAAATTTAAAAAAAGATAAAACGAAAATAAAAGATCTCATTGACCTGTACTTTAAGAATCGGACTGAAGCATTTGGCAATGAAGCAAAGCGCTCGATCATGATGGGAACTTACACTTTGTCATCTGGATATTTTGATGCCTATTACAAAAAAGCGTCTCAGGTTCGGTCATTGATTAAAAAAGAATACGAAGATGCTTTCAAAAAATATGATATTTTAGTTACCCCAGTTTCTCCATTTCCAGCTTTTAAGATCGGCGAAAAACTAGACGATCCACTCTCGATGTATTTAGCCGATGTTAATACTGTGCCAATTAACCCTGCTGGCGTTCCGGCTATGTCGGTTCCAGCTGGTTTCACATCCGCTGGTCTACCGGTTGGTATGCAAATAATCGGTCCACATTTGGGAGAAGGTCTCATTATCGAAATAGCTGACGCGTTTCAGCGAGCAACTGACTGGCACAAAAAGAAACCGGAGATTAAATGAGTTGGGTCTGGCTCTCACTTTTAGCTGGAATGACATTGGCTGTTGTTAATATTAACGACAAATATGTCGTTTCTAAAATGGTCAAAAAACCAATTGTGCCTTTAATGTTTTTTGGTTTTTTGGCATTCTTGTCTGCGGTGGTTATTTTTCTGATTCGGGGTTATGGAGCCTTGTCTGTGACCCATATTATCATTGGTTTGATCGGTGGCATAATTTATGCTGCGATGACCCTGTTTTATTTCTATGGAATTAACGCTGGCGATGTCTCGTCGGCGATCCCGGTTTTTCAAAGTTCTCCGCTTTTTATTGCGATCTTTGGAGCTATATTTTTAGGTGAAAGATTCGGAATCGCGAAATATATTGCTGTAGCCTTGATAGTTATAAGCGCGTTTTTAATTAATTATCAAAAGGGCGAAAAGTTCAAAACTAATAAATCTTTTTGGTTTATGGTTTTGGCTGCAATCACCTGCGCAATCAGTCAGATTGTCACGAAATATTTATTATCTTTCACTGATTATTGGACAGTGTTCAGTTATTTGAGAATCGGATCTTTTATCGCTGTAATTCCACTGTATTTTATTTTCATGAAAGATTTGATTTTCACAGCCAAAGACAAAGGTGCAAAGGCTTTTGCATTGATGACGATGTCAGAATTCTTGAATTTAACTGCAGTTGCTCTAATGACTGCCGCGGCGGTAACTGGATTTGTAACCCTGACTAATACACTTTCGTCAGTTCAGCCATTGTTCGTTTTGATTTTTGCGGTAATAATTAGCATTTTTTACCCCAAAATTTTAAAGGAAGAAATTGGTCGAGATGCGGTGGTAATTAAAGTAATAGCGATTATGTTAATGATTATCGGTGCTGTACTAGTAATATAGAAAGAAAATTATGGGCAGGAAACAACGAGAACGCAAAGAAAAGAAATTAGAGGAGCTGGCTGCACAGCGGAGCGAGATTAAGTCTAGGTCTAACTTTTTTGATCCGAGGAGATTTTTCATGTCACCAATTTTTATTGTTTTTACAGTCTGCATTGTCGCCCTAATAGCCTATCCTTTTGTTTATGCCAAATATATTCCTCATGGCAAATATGCAATATTGGAAACCTCCGAAGGCAACATTAAAATCGAATTACGAGCAGACAAAGCGCCAAAAACTGTTGCTAACTTTGTTGGCTTGGCCAAAGATGGTTTTTATCAAAATATGATTTGGCACCGAGTTGTTAAAGGTTTTGTCATTCAAACGGGTGATCCAACTGGCACCGGCACCGGTGGCGCTGGCCATCAAGTTGATGATGAAATTTCTGACTTAAATTTCACCGCTGGTATTGTCGGCGTGGCGAACGCAGGGGCGAATACCAATGATTCACAGTTTTTCATTACAACGGCAGATGCTCAGGAATCATTGAATGGTAAGTATACATCATTTGGCCAGGTAGTTGAGGGTATGGATGTTGTGAAAAAAATTGAGGCTCATGAAGTCAATGACAAAGAAGTACCAAATGTCTCAGTTGATCTTAAGAATGTAATTATAAAATAATGGCAAGGCGAGATCAAACAACTCTATTAGAAAAAATTGTGACAGGTTTTTTTAGTGGAGTTTGGTGGCTGCTAAAGTTGCCGTTTCGCGGTTTGGCCAAAAAAAAGAAGCTTTCAGTTGCCGATCAACAATATTTAATATCAAAAAGAGGCGAAATTCAGTCTTGGTTACAATCAGACAATCCAATTGAGCTCAGGCATGCAGTAATGGAAGCAGATAAATTAGCTGATTGGATTCTTAAAAAGAAAAATTACAATGGTGCGACTTTTGCTGATAGATTGCGTTCGGCAGAGAAGGATTTACCGAAAAACGTTTATAATAGTATATGGCAGGGACATAAAGTGCGAAATTTGATTGCTCATGAAGATGGGCAGATTTCTACCGAAGAGTTGCGGGCTGCTAGCAGAAAATTAATTGCAGGATTTTAATAAATATGAGCGATTTTAAAACTACAATTGGGCTCGAGATTCATTGTCAGCTAAAGACCAAGAGCAAAATGTTTTGTGGCTGTGATAATAATGCCGAAAATGCCGAGCCGAATACCTTGGTTTGCCCGGTTTGTTTAGCGATGCCTGGAACGCTGCCGGTTACTAATCGCTCTGCAGTAGAAATGACTGTTATGACTGGCTTGGCACTAGGCTGTAAAATTCCGTCTGAGTCAAAATTTGACCGAAAACATTATTTTTACCCGGATTTGCCTAAGGGTTTTCAGGTTTCGCAGTATGACAAACCATTCTGCAAAGGTGGGGAGGTTGGTGTTGCTGGCCACACAATCCGACTAAACAGAATTCATTTGGAAGAAGATGCTGGCAAGCTAATTCATCCAGCGGGCTGTGATTACTCGCTAGTGGACCTGAATCGCGCTGGCACGCCACTGATGGAAATTGTCACAGAGCCAGATATCACAACGCCCGCTGAGGC
>JBAXWD010000109.1:0-2176 GCA_037128645.1 Candidatus Berkelbacteria bacterium | reverse complement strand
GGTCACTCGCGGTTGTAGGCCACCAGTGGCTAGTTTGTGTTCGAGAATGACTGCATCGGGGAACTGCTTCCGGATTGCCTCTGCCATGGCCTCTTTGCCTAGCCCCCCAGACATAATAGTCAACGACCCGCCATCCGGACCACCAGCACCGTTGACCTTCCAGCCCCATGCCAGATTCGTCTGCGCGATGTCTATCAGCATCTGACACTCAGGCGATATCAGCTTCCTGTGCAGCTTACGCTGACACTCAGTGTTGCGAATGCCAACCGCAGCGTAGTTCGCGATATCGCCCGACAATAGGCAGAATCTCGCTTCAGCGGGTAGCACCCGAAGGGCTTCAAGCCCGGGGAAGAGATGGCCGTAGCGCTTGATGCGCTTAATGACCATTAGGTGAACGTTCCCGGACCGGTGTGGCAAGCCGTATACCACCGTGAGAGCACTATCTTCGAAGCGCTCCTGCGTATCCTGACTCAACGGAATCCCTGAAACGTTGAATGCCGGATATCGGTAGACGTCCACCATTGTGGCCCCCAAAGCATGGGCTACTGTTCCCTGATCCTGAACACCACACTCGACCCCAACCTCCTGTGTCTCGACTTCATGGGCCTTACGCGCCAACCAGTTGGCATCTATTTCCCCGCGGCGCAGATATTCCAAGGCCGCAACCAAGCCAACCACAGCGCTTGCGCTTGTTCCCATGGACGCCCCAGGCGGAACATCGTGGCTGGAAAGTTCGACTGTTACATCAAGGCCGCTGGGCAACCCAACTGCGCGAAGCGCGGCTTGTAACAGGTCTTTACTGTCTAGCTGCGTCACACCTGGGATAAACACCGAATCAATACCAATGTCCGGCGCTACCAGGTGAAACGTTCCTGGCCCGCTCTTAGCCAGCCGAGCAGTCAGCTCAACGCGGACCCCAAGATAGTGGTGATTGGAGCCAAAGAGTCTGGAGAAGACGCTCATTCCTTGCACCACCCCGTGCTCTGCAAAATGAGTATCTGTCCAACCAGCGATGTCGAAGACCCTCATCGGGATCACGATGACGATCTTGATTACGGACACAAGGCGCAAAAGCAGTTTGGAAATCACTGGTAACCTCCGCATATATATTGTGACATCGTATAATATCGTATATTTTCTACCGATTGTTGTCAAGATGCCAAATCTATTTGCTTTTCGCAACAAATTTTGCTATTTTTAGATCAACTAATTTATAACACTATGAAACTTACAATCATAATTCCGGCGTACAACGAAGGCAAGGTTATTGCCTCGGTTTTGAAGTCTCTACCGAAAAAACTCAAAGGCGTTTCGAGTATTACAACTATTGTGATTAACGACGGTTCGGCAGATAACACCTACAGCGAAGCCAAAAAACATGCCGATCACGTGGCCCATCATGTCGTAAATCTTGGCGCTGGCGCCGCAGTCATCACCGGTTTTCAGGCAGCAAAAAAAATTAACTCCGACTTGGTAGTTATGCTCGACGCTGACGGCCAGCACAATCCAGAAAATATCGAAAAGTTAATAGAACCAATTGTCCAGCACAAAGCTGATATTGTTATAGGCACCAGAATGCTAAATTCTAAAGGTATGCCAAAGGTTAAAGTTTTTGGCAACTGGGCAATGAATGTTATGACTCTCCTAACTGTCGGCGGCTGGTCAACAGACACACAATCCGGGATGCGGGCAATTTCCAGAAAAGCCCTAGACAAAATGCAATTGCACGCTGTAGGATTTGAATATTGCTCAGAAATAATCGGCGAGGCAAAGCGTTGCAAGCTCAAACTCAAAGAAGTCCCCATTCAAACCATTTATACTGAATACTCCAAGGCCAAAGGCCAAAGCATTATTAACGCAGTGAACATTTTTACTAAACTATTAACAATTAGAATTTCAGGGAAAAAATGATTATTATTACAAAAATCATTGCGATTCTTTTGGCGCTAATGGTAATTTCAAAAACTTTTTCTGATTACAAAAAACACCGCGAGTCCCTAACCATGTTTCTTTTCTGGGCTCTAGCCTGGCTCTTCATTGCTTACGTTGCTCTCAGGCCAACAATTTTTTACACTTTCGTCACAAAAATGTCCGATGAGCACATTGGTAGTGGCACATTTGTTGGGATTGCCTTCATTTTTTTGTTCTTTATTACATACCGTGTGTACATTAACGC
>JBAXWD010000108.1:0-2190 GCA_037128645.1 Candidatus Berkelbacteria bacterium | reverse complement strand
CAACTTAAATAGTCCCGCGAATTTTCGCTTCATCTTGGAAGCCGGAAAGATCGTACGAGCAATTTGAAAATATGCTCTTTTCAACTTCAATGTTACCTTTGTTATTGCTGACCTTGGTTCTTACTGTTCTGCTTTCCAGTCCACTTCCCAAATTGATAATTTGCTGGTCGCCACCTTCAATATCAGAAGCGAATATTTTAGCTTTGTACAAAAAAGCACCAACAGCCCCAATGGCCATTATAGCTACTAAAAGATACAACATTTTAGCCAAAGTCTTTTTCATATTTGTTATTACCAGCCAAACTATTTTGTCTCATGCAGTGGGACACTGCCAATTTTTGTCGGAATTAGGGAAATAACGATTAGCCCAAGAAGTGATGGACCGATTATATAAATTGATTCCCAAAACAAAAGGGCAATATTTTCTTGTTTAAAATAATCGGCAAAATTCTCAACTAGTATGCCGACGCCAGAGCGCCCTTGTGACTCAATGTTGGCCAAAAATGGAGCAATGTTGACGATTTTCCACAGCGCCAACTGAATTAGTGTAAAGATCCCGACGATCATGAAAACCCAAAAAAACAACCTAAGGTATTTGAAATTGACCAAAAGGCAGAAAACAAAAAATAACAAAACCAGCGCGGCGTAAATTATTAATATCAGTTCGTAGTTTGAGTAAATAAGAGCAACGGCAGCCAGTGGGACCGAATAGTTAGCAAAATCTACCTTCCAGTTATCCGGAATTGATGCCGAAAATGCATCAACTGATTGCTTATCGGTGGCTGAAGAAATATTGGAGATGAAAATATTTTTAAAATCAACCAAATTGATATTTAGAGAGAAGCCACCTTTTTGAGTAAGTCCCTGGTAAAAATCCGTAACCAGAGCTTCGATTTTGGGCTGAAAATCAAATTGATCCAAGCTAGTGTTTATTGCTTTTGAAGCATTAGCCACTTCCTGAGAGCTGGCATCGCCATTTTCAAATAAATCCTTCTTCAGAACTGATTTTATTTGATTGTAAAAATCGACTTTTACCAAAGCCTGTTTCGTTTTTTCCGGCGTCAAAAAGGTTTGATGCAAATTATACGAAAAAGCAACAAAAAAACTTGAGAAGAATACTATCACCGCAAAAAACCAAGCCAGAAATTTCATAATTATAACCAAGTTAAAAGTTTGTAAAGCACAAGGAACTGGAATCTATTGGGATTAATTCCATGAACTTTCGACTTTCAGACTTTTCGCTTTATGGACTTAACTTTTTTTGTTTTTGCCTTCAAACCAATGGCCACGAAGTTTCGGACGCATAACCATTGAGAGTCCGGCAATAATAATTAGTGCTGGCCAAATAATACCCCAAACATTACCCCCAATGTAGCCTAAATTCTGTAACAGAAAGACAATACCAACAATCAAAACCATTAAACCTACGAACATGTTGCCTCCTACTATTTTATAAAATTGATTCGATTGTAAATTTTTCTTGTCACTTCAACATCGCGCTTACAGTAATCGCAAATTTCCTCTGTTTTTCCTGCCAGAAAAAAATCATAAACCTGTGAGCCATCAATGCCATCTTGTTTTGATGATTCCAAGCCCAACGCTAGGGCTAGTTTGTGCAGGCTAACACCAGTGCCGCCCCACTTTTCCCACTCTCTCATTGTATCAAAAATCGGATTATTTCTGTACCTGGCAAAAGACAGTTGTTGCGTTGGTTTAACTCCCAAAATGATTGATCGCTTATAAATAAATCGCAGGTCAAAATCCATGACGTTGTGGCCGATAAATTGGTCAGCATCAGCCGCAATCTGCCAAAACTTTTCTAGCATCTCTGCTTCACTACCAGACAAACACTCTGTCGGCTGATCATCAACTGCATAACCAATACAAAAAATGCGACCAAATTCACCGGAAAACGACGTCCCGCGAAAATAAGCATCGAAAGATGTGCTATCAGGTGTCATTCTAAGCGAATTTGAAGTCTGCGAAGCGACCCCACGGGAATCTGTTTTCTTTTTTTTCTGTTCCTCAAAAAGCTGTTTGACAATTGGCATATCTTTCCCGTCTGCCGGCAAGGTTTCGATATCTAAAAAAAGTTTTTTCATAAGGCTATCATAACATAGGCATTCCAACTGATCAATGACGTCCTCCCCGCACTCACCGCATTGGCATGCCGATCGTACGGGGTTTCCT
>JBAXWD010000107.1:0-2224 GCA_037128645.1 Candidatus Berkelbacteria bacterium | reverse complement strand
CATTATCACCTACCTAAATTCCGACGACTATTATAATAAAAATGTACTGAAAGATGTCGTCGACTTTTTTCAAAAGAACCCCAAAATTAAATGGGCCTACGGTGGCTGGAATTTCGTCAACAAAGATGGCAAACTTTATCGTAGCGTCCAACCGAAAGAATTCTCTAAGGATAAATTGCTGGATTATTGCAACATCGGTCAACCAAGTTGTTTCTTCCGAAAAACTTTGCTCGATGAAGTCGGGATGCTTAACGTAAAGCTTCATCTAACCATGGATTATGATCTCTGGCTTAGATTTGCTAAAAAATATCACGCTGGGATCATTGACTGCATCATCTCCAACATGCGCTACTATCCGGACGCCAAAAGCGGTGCTAGAACCAAGGAACAACTTAGAGAAGTTTTGAAACTTTCAGTGAAATACACCAGGCTATTCTCAGTCAGAAGATTCTTCCAATATTTTTACTACCTTCGTGGACTGGTGATGGTTTTGCTTAGAATTGATATTACCAAAAGAATTAATCGATCATAAAATGGAACTCGCAAGAATTATTTTGCCCTGTCTGACCCTATTTTGGTCGGCGATTATTGTTCAATTGCTGGCTACGAAATTGATCAAAAAAGAGAACTCGCTTCTACCATTTTTTTCCTTAACAGTTGGACCGTTGTTTCTCGGGCTGCTCCTTTATCTACTATTTTTTGTCTTTCCCGAACACAGCAACTTTTTTTATCTGACAACAATCTACTCTATTCTAATTTTAGCTTCAATATTTTTATACAAAAATATCTTTACGCTTTTTAGTCAAATCGCCAAATCATTCAGTAAATTATGGTCATCCGACAAGCGAGATTTTCTATTTTATTTTCTCCTAGCAGTCATCGTCTTAATTGTTGCCGCTGTTTTTACTAGAACACTGCTCTGGCCGCCACTTTGGGATGACCAAATCCTTTATATTAATCAAGCCTACGCCATCGCTCACAGCCACTCAATCATCGGGTTTATGCAATCTTCGATGTTTCGCGACCATAACATGACATTAAGTTCTAACCCAAACATACGGCCGGGTCTGCCAATGATTTACTCGTTTTTTGATTTGTTCACCAAGTGTTTTAAATCAATTCAGCTCACAGCTTCAATTGTTGTTTTCTACTATTTTCTTGTTTTGCTTGGCTTAATTCCAACAATTATTGCCAAATATTTTACCAAGAACAAATTAAAAACCGGACTTTTGGCATTATTTTTTACCCTAACATCATTTTATTTTATTGATCACACTATCTGCGGTTTCAAAGAAATAATCTTTTGCTCGGCAATTCTACTCGGAATTGATTTTATTTTAGAAATAAAAAATTCTAAAGAGAAGTTACTTAATCTGATTATGCTCTCAATAGTTCTTGGATCAATGGCCTTCATCAATTACAGCGGAACAATAATCTTTTTTATCTTTTTGATCATTCTTTTTATTGCCACTAGTAAAATTAAACTGGCAAAACGGTTAATAAATCTATTAATTCTCACGATTTCCGGTTTGATTTTCAGCGGTTTTGAATTTTTTACATTATTTTCCTGGATGTTTTCAAAATCAATTACGACGCCGGTTGTCCAAAGTTCGGCCCCGGCAAAAACCGACGTCTTCTCCACTCTTGCAGTTCACGGTGGTAACGAATTTGCTGGCTACAACATCACTGGCATCATTGACCTATATATCAAAGGTAAATTTCAAGGCTTTACCCAACCGCAATTCTTTGGACTGGTTTTCATTCTCTTTTTGATTGTTCTGATATTTACCTTTCGAAAAACAATTAAAAACGAATTCAACAAATATCTTCTTATTTTTCTCGGACTTTACTCATTCATTGTCTTTGACCCCTTGAGCCTTAACCGTCACCCATATGCTTACGTTTTAGCCATCAGCCACAAATACACCGTTCTTTTGATTCCCTTTATCGCCATAATAATCGCCAGCAATTTCGACTGGTTGGAAAAAATCAGTGATTGGATTAAACCGCGAGCAGTTGCGATTGTTCTTTCAATACTCGCTCTACTGGATTTTATTTATCTTCGAAATCACATCAACCTGGTGTTGGATCTAATCAAAAAAGTTATCCCAATTTATTACGCCGACAGTTACTACCTGAATTTGCTGACTTTGGGAAATAATTTAATGATGATGGCACTTGTCGTTGTCACCTTAGTAATATTTTTGCTGATTTTGATTAAGGG
>JBAXWD010000106.1:0-2225 GCA_037128645.1 Candidatus Berkelbacteria bacterium | reverse complement strand
CGCTACATGATGGCACGCGGCGAAATGGGCGGCGTGCATATGGCCGACGGCTATGCCCGCGCCGCCAACGGTCTCGGTGTGTTCTTCTCCTCCACCGGCCCTGGCGCTGCGAATGCAGTGGGCGGGCTTGTGGAGGCGCAGTTCGCGGGTTCCCCGGTGCTGCACATCACCGGCCAGACCGCGACCAAATTCGTCGACAAGGAAATGGGCACCGTGCATGACGTGTCAGATCAGCTCGGCATGATGGCGACCGTCTCCAAGGCCAGCTACCGAATCCGCCAGCCCAATCAAGAAATTTTGCTTTCTTATCGAAGATAAAATACAACAAAACGGATGAGTACTTTGAAAACAGAACATTCCGTCGCAACGCGCCTGTATCAGAGAAATTCATCGACTCTTTGTAAGCTTCCGCTAGCCAGTGAGGATTTTCAGTAAAAAGAAAGCCACAATTTTCGCAATAATAATACTTGACTCGATGCTTGCTTAAAATTTGCGCATCGAATATCTCCTCACAATCAAATTTGCAAATTCTACACTTCATCTTTTTTCCTTTGAATAGTTCTAATCACTTTTGCCGGATTGCCGGCGACAATTGAATACTCTGGGACATTTTTCGTCACCACACTACCAGCGGCAACAACACTGTGCTGGCCGATTACAACACCTCCCAAAATAATTGCCCCACTGGAAATCCAGGCGCCCTCCTCAATGTGGATCGGTTTTTCGGAATAAGTATTTTGCCGCTCTAAATTGAAAGAATTATAGTCGTGGCCACGAGCTAAAAGCATTATTTTTTGACCGAAAAAAACGTAATCGCCAATAACAACTTTACCATTTTTGTCACCGGCGTTAATCAGTACATCACCCAAATTAATGTGTGACCCAAGCACAATATTGTTATGGCCATTAAAAACCGAGAACCCTTTTTCGTAATAGATATCACTGCCTTTGTGGCTAATTTTTTTTAAATGCCTTGCTGCTGATAATTTATTCCGGCGGTTTATAGCAACCTGAGTTTTCGGTGTTATGATTTTTAGAATAAATTCGTAAGTTTTTTTTAAAGTCGGTATTTGAGACAATTTTTGATAAACAAGCGCTACAAAAGAAGTTGAATTAAAATGATTTCGATAAACATATCTATCGGCCAGAATGTTCCGAGCTATTGATTTTGGATGAATAATGTCGCTAATTTCGAAGGTTTCCAGATTGGACAACGGCCCCTCTTTGGTGTGAGTTGAATTGTCGCTGAAGCCGATATTGGAAACCAAATTCTCGCTTGAAACAGCCGAAAGTCCATTGTTATTAAAAATTGAAAAAACTAATTGATAATCCCAAGTGTCAATCTTCCCGGCAGCGACTAAATCAAAAATATCCAACCAGTACTTCTGTTCGGCAGAATCATTGAAAATCTGTCGGATCTTCCCCCTAGATTTAAATGCCGGCAGCTTGGATAAATTAACATCATATTTACTCCAAGCTCGTCGCCAGGTTGCCCAGCCCCAAACAAAACCGTATTTAGAAAAATAATAGCTCGATTTACTGTCTCGATTTTTCATCCCCGAGAGAAAGTTATCGCCGCAAATCATCATAATCTGCTCATTGTCCCGATATTTCTCCAACAATTTCTGACAAAATGTGAAGAATGACGAATTCGGCAAGCAATCATCTTCAAGAATAATTCCCTCCTCCTCATGCTCAAAAAACCAGTCAATTGCTGAACTGACAGCAACCTTACAACCTAAATTTTCACGACGAAATAACTTCTTAACTTCGCACGACCAATTAATTTTTTCAACAATTTTTCGCGTTTCCTCGCAAAGCTCTGGCTCACCAGCTTTATCTTTCCTTGGACCGTCGGCGGCAATGTATAGTCTCTTTGGCTTCGCTTTTCGAATTGCATCAAAAACTCGCTCAGTCGTGTCGGGTCTGTTAAATATTAGAAATAATATTGCAGTTTCCATATTTTCCACTAATGTTTGAACAATTAAATAGATTTGTGTCGGAACAGCGCCGTATCGCGGGTTTTTGCCACAGCAACGTAACCCAGTGGGTGCAAAAATTTATAAACTTCACTTTTGCCAACGTCAGCTAAATTGCTATTTAGAATTTCTATTAATATGTAATCCGGAGAATATTTTTTCCAATTGTTTGACTTTAGTACCTCCAGATCCAGCCCCTCAACATCAACCGTCATAAAATCAATTTTTTGATCTTTGGGCAAATGC
>JBAXWD010000105.1:0-2293 GCA_037128645.1 Candidatus Berkelbacteria bacterium | reverse complement strand
CCTCTTTCTCAACGGTGACAGCTTTGTCGCTAGCGTCCGCATCTTTACTAGAACTGGTTGATCCTTCGGCCTTTTCGATATCAATTCCCCAACCGGCCAGTTTTGAAGCTAGCCGTACATTCTGTCCATTTTTACCGATGGCAAGTGATAGTGAGTCCTCTGGGACATAAACAACGGCCTTATTGTCTTTTGAGGAAATAACTATTTTCTCGCATTTAGCGGGAGAAAGTGCATTCATAATAAATCGCTCAACGTCTTCATCCCAAAGAATAATATCAATTTTCTCATCGCCGATTTCGGCTAACACTGACTGAACTCTGGTTCCCCGTTGTCCAACGCATGATCCTATAGGGTCAATATTTTCGTCGTTGGCAATAACTGCCATTTTGGTACGGGAGCCAGCTTCACGAGCTAGACTTTTAATTTCAACTGTCCCATTTGCGATTTCCGGCACTTCGAGTTCGAACAATCCCTTAATCAGTCCTTCATCGGCACGAGAAACTAAAATTTGTGGGCCACGTGAGGTTTGAGCAACTTCTTTAATGTAGACCTTCAGGCGTTGACCAACATAATAACGTTCGTCGCGGATCTGGTCACTTGGAAACATGACAGCATTCACTTTTCCAAGAGAAACGATAACATTTTTGCCTTCAATTTGCTGGACTGAACCATTGCCGATTGTATGCTCGCGATCCTTAAATTCAGTGAAGATCATATCACGTTCAGCTTCTCGGATTCGTTGAATAATAACCTGTTTGGCAGTTTGAGCTGCAATGCGTCCAAAAGTTTCTTCCTTTGGAAGTGGCTCGATAATTTCGTCGCCCAGAGCTGCTTTCTTATTGGCCTTTTTCGCATCAGTTAATGATATTTCTGCTTCTGGATTTTCTAATTCTTCATCATCAACAACTGTTGTAACTTGAAACATTTCGGCTTCGCCGGTTTTCGGATCCATTTTAGCTCGGATTACTTGTCGTGGCTTGCCATAATCTTTTCTGTAAGCTGCAGCTAGGGCAGCCTCAACAGTAGATATTACAGTTTCAGTATCTAGGCCTTTTTCTTCGCAAAGCCCTTGAATTGCTTCCATGAAATTTACATTGTCACCAGTCATCTTTCTCCTTTTCTAGCCCCGCCGAAGCTGGATAAATTGTTATTTAATTGTCCTTGCGAAATTACCAATAAAACCAAGAACGAAAGTACCAATAAAACATTAATTCTTATTCGTAATTTCGTTTAATTCGTAAATTGGTAAGGAAAAAGTTTGTAAAACTTTTTAAAAAAGTGGCCACCGCAGGGTCACCACAATCCACATTTATATGATAGCAAGCGAGAGAAATTTTGTCAATATATGAATTTATCAGATTTTAAAAGTTTAGTTGGCTAATTTATATTTAAACACTCGCCAAACGAGTTTTGGGAGAGCAATTTGGCGGCGATAACGCTTTGGTTCCAAGATTAAACGCCACAGCCATTCGAGTCCGATGGATCGGACGAATTTTGGTGCTCGTTTGCGACGGCCTGCAAGAAAGTCAAAAGTTCCACCAACGCCAATACCGATCTTGGCTCCGGTTTTAGCCAAATTCCGCTCGAGCCAGAGTTCTTCAGCCGGAACACCGTAAGCGACAAACAAGACATCAGGCTTGTCCTTTTTCATCAATTCTAAAATTTTTGTCTCATCTTGTAGCTTTGGCGAACCTTCGTAAGTGCCGGCAACTTTTAGCTGATAGATGTCAGTTTGCAACTTTATTGCTGCTTGTTCCGGCACCGTTGGGTCGCCGCCAAGTAAAAAGATTCGCAAATCATTTTTGGCAGCATAGTTTGACAAATCCCAAATGAAATCGGAGCCGGAAATTCGCTCAGGAATTGGATTTTTCAAATATTTTGGATACAAAATTATTGCGGCTAAGCTGGCAAAAAGTTTGAAAAAACCAACAATGTAGCGCAAAAATTTGTCTTTTGGCAAATTCAGCGACAAGAACTTTGCTGCCCAGAGAACGCCGATACCATCGGCAAAGTTGAGTGAGGAATTATTTAGCATATCAAATACCGCGCTGTCATTTAATGCTCGAAAGAGAAATTCAACATTGACAGTAGTAATGAAGATTGGTTTTTTTGTCGAAATTTTTTGGTCTATAAAACGAATTGATTCTTCCCTGCCGAAGGAATCAATTGGTACACCGAGAATATTAACTTTCTTGCGTGATATTTTCATTGGTTTTGGTTAGTTTGTTTAGGGACAAGGAACTTAATTTGCGAAGGCAGTTCCCTATCCCTAAGACCCAACCCTCGACACGCT
>JBAXWD010000104.1:0-2305 GCA_037128645.1 Candidatus Berkelbacteria bacterium | reverse complement strand
CCCAACCGGTTTGTAAAAAGCAAAATATTGAAAATCGCTCACGGGTTTAACTTCTTTCCCGCCAACAACAACTTTGTCCATATCTGGATTTATTTGAATGCCAGTTTTAGCTTTTTCATTGTTAACTAAAACTTTTCCAGATTTAATTAATTGATCCACACCTCTGCGCGAGGCAATCCCGGCCTGAGCTATGAATTTATTTATTCTAACTGGTTTATTAGTCATTTGTCTGGGTTTCTGCACGCTCTAGCGCTTTGCCCTTGGCTTCATCAGCCAATTTAATATGAACATCCTTGAGTTGTTGTTCGGAAACATTTGAAGGCGCACCCATCATTACATCTCTTGCATCACCGGTTTTTGGAAATGCCATTGCTTCGCGGATGACATTTTCTCCAGCAAGCACCGTAACAATTCTATCTATTCCGGGTGCGATTCCACCGTGAGGAGGAGCACCGTATTCGAATGCTTCTAGCATGTGCCCAAAACGTCTACTTTTTTCTTCTTGTGAAACGCCAAGTAAATCAAAGATTTTGTCTTGAATATCTCGCTTGTGGATTCGAATTGAGCCACCGGCTACTTCAAAGCCGTTTAGGACTAAGTCATAGGCGTATGCTCGTACTTCTTCTGGCTTAGTATCAAGCTTTTCAATATCTTCTGCTTGCGGCATTGTAAATGGATGATGAGATGATACCAATTTCTTTTCCGATTTTGAAAATTTAAACAATGGTGCATCAATAATCCAAACAAATGACATTTCATGGTTGTCGTTTTTGTCTTTGCGTAAGTCTGGTTTATCAGATTGATATTTTTCCATTGCTTCTGCGTATGTAATTCGAGGGAAAGGTTTTGATGTAAGCATGTTTTCTGGAGTAATTTTCTCCACCATTTCAATCATCATATTTTCGACTAATTTCAAAATATCTTCCTGATCAACAAAGCTCATTTCCATATCAAGTTGTGTAAATTCCGGCTGTCTGTCCCCTCTTTGATCTTCATCACGGAAACAGCGAGCGATCTGAAAATATCGTTCGATACCGCCGACCATCAGCAACTGCTTAAATTGCTGCGGACTTTGTGGCAAAACGTAAAATTCGCCTGGGTATAATCTAGCTGGGACAATATATTCTCTTGCGCCTTCAGGCGTTGATTTAGTCAAATAAGGAGTTTCAATTTCCCGAAAATCTTCTTTGTATAAATATTCTCGGAAGAATTTAATAACATCATGTCGAAGGGTGATATTTTTGGCCATTCGCTCGCTGCGAAGATCCAGATAGCGATATTTTAATCGAAGCTCTTCGTCAACACGCGAGGTGTCTTTGTCAACTTCAAACGGTGGAGTTTTGGCAGGATTTAAGATTTCGATATCAATTGCTTCCATTTCAACCGTTCCGGTAACCAAATCCTTATTAACCATTTTATCCGGTCTGGCATTGATCTTCCCCGTAACAGAGATAACCCACTCTGGTCGAACATCAGTAATTTTTTCGTAGGCCTTGGAGCCGGGCACAAATACAATTTGAATCAATCCGCTCATATCCCGAAGATCAACGAAAACAATTTTTCCGTGATCGCGCCTTGTATTAACCCAGCCGGAAATTAGAACTTCTTCACCAACTTTTGATACGGTTTCCTTGATAAAAATTCTTTTCATATTTGTCCTTACGTATTATTTTGCTTTAGTGAATTTTTCTGTGATATTCTGTGTGAAAAATCCGTGTGGTTAATTTCTTAACTTAGCCAAAAAACTTGATTCAATATTTTTGACGATTTTCTTGATAACTTCTTCAGCCTCTTGGTCGTTCAATGTCCTGTCTTTTGACTGAAGTGATATGTGATAAGCAATATTTTTTTTGCCCAAACCGAATTTATCTGATGCAAATTCGTCGAACAATTCAACTCGATTAATCATTTCCGAGATCGTATAAATTGTCTCCGATACTTTAGCTGCATCAATTTTTTTGTCAACAATAAAGGCAAGGTCACGAGTTACGGCCGGATATTTTGAGACTCCACGGTAAACGACAGCATTTTTGTTAATTTTTAATGTTAGGTTTTGATCAATCTTGGCTCCAGCTGAAATTTTAGATAAATTAAATGATATAGTAGCAGAAACTTTAAGACAAACGGAAAATACAAATGTGAAAGATGGTATGGATTTAGCTTTGTGTGCAATAAATAAAAATACTTACCAGCTTGAATATTCAGGGGCAAATAATCCATTGTATATAGTTAGAAAATCAAAATTTTTAATAAATTTAAATAATTTTAAACAAAAAGCTCATGAATTTTGGTTAACCAAACCCTA
>JBAXWD010000103.1:0-2361 GCA_037128645.1 Candidatus Berkelbacteria bacterium | reverse complement strand
ATACACGAACCTCGCTCGAGAAGTTACAAGTTAAAAGTAACAAGTTACAAGTAATTGGTATCGACCAAGATTTGGAGGCGATTTTTGCTGCCAAGGAAAACTTAAAAGAGTTTTCTGACCAGGTTGAATTTGTCCATGACAATTATTCAAATCTGCCAGAAATTTTGAAATCAAAAAATATAGAAAAGGTTGACGGCATTCTGCTAGACCTTGGCGTCTCTAGCTATCAGCTGGATAACAAAGACCGTGGGTTTTCTTTTCTGGCCGATGCGCCACTGGATATGCGAATGAATCAAAGTGATACCGAATCGGCCGCCGATATTATAAACAATTACAGCGAGGAAGATTTGGCCGGCATTTTCTATGATTGGGGAGAAGAACGTAATAGCCGAAAAATTGCCAAAAATATTGTCTTGGCTCGAAAAGAGCAAAGAATTGAAACTACCAATGATCTTACAAAAATTGTCGAGCAATCATTTCCAGCCAGCTATAAAAATAAGTACAAAATTCACCCGGCAACACGAGTTTTCCAAGCACTCCGAATTGAAACCAATAATGAGTTAAATATTCTCAAAGAATTTATCCCGGAAGCAGCTGATCTTTTGGCTGACGGCGGCCGGTTATTAATTATTTCTTTTCACTCACTGGAGGACGGAATTGTTAAGCATGCTTTTCGCGATCTAGAGCAGAATTTTCCAGATGATTATAAAGTCCTGACAAAAAAACCAATCGTCGCAACAGAGGATGAGACCAGAGAAAATCCTCGTTCCCGTAGCGCCAAGTTAAGAGTACTCCAGAAAAGCTAACAGCTGTCAGCTAATAGCTAATTATTTTTTAGTTCCACCAATGATGCTTTTTCGTTTCTGATTCGCGGAGCTTTTCCCAGAGTTCTCGCTGTTCTTTGGTTATGTGCCGTGGCAATTCTATCCGCACTGTCAAAATTAGGTCGCCACGTCCGCCCTTATGAGATTTGCCCTTTCCAGGGAATCTAAATGATTGGCCGTCTTGAACTCCGGCAGGAATGTCAAAATTTATTTTTTCTCCATCAATTGTTGCTTCTAATTTGTCCCCGAGAACAGCTTGAGCCGGGGTAATTCGAATTTCGGCTTGGACTTGAGAAAATGCTTGGCCAAAAAAATTCTCGAAAATATCACCAAAACCGCCAAAGTCGAATTCCATTCCTTCAAATCCACCTCCTTGAAAACCACCAAAACCACCCTGTTGCCCGCTGGCCGCTGAAAAATCTGTTCGGCCGAATTGGTCGTACTGCGAACGTTTTTGCGGATCAGACAGAACTTGATAGGCCTCGCTAACTTCGTTAAATTTCTTGTGGTCAGACTCATTGCCACCACGATCCGGATGATACTGCAAAGCCAGCTTTCGGTAAGCTTTTTTAATCTCTTCTATTGTGGCGCCTTTCTCGACGCCGAGTGTTTTATAATAATCGTTTGCCATAATAAAAAAGAAATCGGTCCAAAGGTTAAGAAACCAGTTTGGAAATAAAATCAGAGGTAGAAATTTGAAATAGGTCTAACTTCCAGCCTCCACTTTTTACTACCAAACTGGCATCCCAACCCGAAACCCAACTTCTACAAATTTGAACTATCGGTTACCAACGCGCCCGTAGAGGCATCAACTTTGAATTGTTTTTGATTGGCGGACGCATCATATTCGACAAACCAGTATAGCCAGTTATTTGGATCGGCATTTTTCAAAATCAATTTAGCGGCAGTTAATGTACCGGCTTCGCGGAAAATTTTACCTTCGCCTTTTTCAGCTGACTGAATCGCCGCGACATAATTTTTTTTCAAATTGCTGCGATTAATTGCCGTCACACCTGTCATATAGTCTGCCTTCGACGTCCACGACCGAACAAATTTGCTGTCAGCGTTTGAAATCCCGATTACCCAATTGTTATTTTTGTCGCCGGTTGTGGTGTAGATATAGTAACTAATACCAGAGCCACGTTCTAGTGCGCCCGGAAGGTCAACTTCTATTGCTGAAAGCACCAGTTTTTTATCAACTTCGGCAGCTTTGGCGTCGGCCAAAGTTAACTGAGCGTTGATGGCGTCATTCACCACTGCTGGATCAATGTTTGTTAGATTGCTAATATCAGCCGTTGTGTCCGTGGTAGTTGTAGTCGCTGTGGTTGATGTAGTGGAAGTGGTGGTTGCTGCTGTTTGACTCTTGCGATTCGAAACATAAGCCCAAATACCAGCGACAATTAGCGCTGCTGCCATAATAATCAGAAAGATTGGTTTTCGAAAAAAATCAAACACTTTACCGCCTCCTTTGATACAATTCTAGCAACAATTTTTTAAAGGTGCAACTAAGACAAATGACAAAAAACCGAATTAAGAA
>JBAXWD010000102.1:0-2489 GCA_037128645.1 Candidatus Berkelbacteria bacterium | reverse complement strand
TGAAAGTACTTAATGTATCCGTTGGGTTAATACGCAGTCTAGCCAAAGCATATTTGTTTGTAGAGGTGGTAATAATTCCTGCTTCTGTGGTTGTAGCTGTCAAGTATCCTGCTTGTTTAACAGTCTCATCAACGGTTACATTATGTTGACCCGAAGGATAGCAAAAGCTAGTTACTGTTTTACCGATAATTGTTTCAAGTGAACTTTTGCTGCCGGTTAATTCGTTTGTTAGTTTTGCTTGGCCTAGAGTTGTTAAGTCCGGATGGTCGATGGTGTGTGAGCCTATTTCCATGTTATCGTCAGACATTTGCTTAACTTGGTCGGCGGTTAGAAAATCTGGCCGACCTAAAAATCCGCTAATAATATAGAAAACTCCAACTTGGCCATTCTGTTTTAATGCCGGATAAGCATTGGCGAAGGCGTCGTTATAGCCGTCATCAAAGGTTATGATTACAGGCTTATCCACTAGTTTTTTTGTTGGAAATGCAAGAAGGTCGGAGAAAGTAATTGTAGAGTAACCATTATCTTTCAAATATTTTATCTGAGCTATAAAATTCTCTGGTGGCACAGATAAATTGGTGCCAATTTTATCATTGGGGTCATTGTAAGCTCGGATATGATGGTACATTAGAATTGGCACCTCTACTACAGTTCTGGTATCTGGAGCTATTGTAACAGTGGCTGGTGACTCGGCAGCAGGTAAATTATTTTGGCCGTTTTGTCGCCGCGCATCCTTCATCCTTACTGGAATAAGAATCGTCAAAAATAAAATCACAAGCGCTAAAATTAATAGTGCGGTCTGGTTCTTTTTAAAGAATTTTTTCATTTGTGTCATCTTCAAGCAATTTTGATGTTTCTGATAGTTCTGCTATTTCCTGATTCTTAATTTTATCAACAACTGAAGTTAGCTGGCGGTTTCTGGTAGTTGCAACAACTTCAAATTGTTTACTAGTCGATGAAATTTTATCGCCCAATTTTGTTACTTCTTCGCTGTATTTTTGATACTCGGTATCAAATTTTTGTATCAGCCCGATAATATGTTGCAGGTTTTCTTGATAACGAAAATTGGTATAGGCTTGCTTAATCATTCGCAGAATTGCCGTAAAGCTAAATGGCCCGGCCATAACGACCTTTTTTTGCATCGCTTCCTCCCAAACGTCATTCATTTTGTCGTATATGTAACTAAAAATCATTTCATTTGGTATAAATAGAATGACGAAATCGACAGTTTTTTCTTGCGGGTTAATGTAGTTTCTGCTTGATACCTGCTTAATTTTTTCTCTGACATCTTGGCGGAAAGCTGCAAAATGTCGCTTTTTGTCAGCGGCATTTTCAGCTTCTACTGATTTTACTAGTGAGGCATATGGGAATTTAACATCAATATTAATTTTAGTTTTATCAGGCAGAAATAGGGTAAAATCAGGCCTGGTGCTGTCTTCTCCCTGGGCTTTATTTTTATTGTAATCTTGGCCAATTACGAAGCCAGCCATTTTTAGCAGATTTTCAGCCACTTGTTCTCCAAATGCTCCGCGAGTTTGATTGTTCGAAAGTATTGATTTTAGTTCGTCGGTGGAAAGCTTTAGCTCGCCTGTTATTTTTTTGTAATTTTCGAGCTCTGATTTTAGGGCAGAGAATGAATTAATTCGCTCTTTGTCGCTTTGGCTTATTCGTTCTTCATTCTTGTGGATATCCTTCCGAATCTCATTTATGAGCTCCGATATAGCTGATTTTTTTCCCTCAAGATCAGTTCGTATTTCATTTTTTTGTGAAGCCAAAACCTCTTTTGCCATTTGCAAAAAGCGTTCACTGTTTTTATCGAGTGCATCAGAAGCCACTCTGGATATTTTATCCTCTAGACCAGAGTCGTCTGGTTCCGTTTTTTTTCTGCGGGTTAAAAAACTAGCGGTAATTGTGCCAATTAGAGCCGCCAGGAAAACTCCAACAATAATGATTATTGTCTGATTCATATACCAATTTTAACATATTCTAATACCAAACAAAAGCCGAATAAAAATGAAATATAAAAAAATCCCCACACTCACCTCAATAGGCTGCAATACCATTGCTTGGGTGTGGGGTCGGACAAGTTAGGCTGGCGCTGGCGCCAGCGGTTTCGGCACACATGATGCCTTGTTGGCGATCGCTGCCCTGGTGGCTTCGTCGGCGTCTGCAGCCGCCTGTGAGGCGGCCTGCCACTGGGCCTCGCTGATCTCGTATCCCCGAAGAGCGCTGATTGCCGCCAGGTCCTTGTTCTCGACGGCTATCACCAAGGGATACTTGCCGTCAATGCGACACTCGATGACCCTTGAGTTCACTTCCAGCGCGTGGGTGATCATCTCAGGGACTCCGCAGCGAACTCCCTGAGCCAGCATTTGCTGCATAGTTTGCTCTGACATTTGCCGTCTCCTCCTTACTGGCTTTGCCAGACTGCGATTGCCTCGTCAGCCCAAGCGCGGAAACTGGCGGAGGTCTGTGGTGCAGCACACCAC
>JBAXWD010000101.1:0-2496 GCA_037128645.1 Candidatus Berkelbacteria bacterium | reverse complement strand
GTAATTGACGGCAAAGTTGCTGTAGTTGATCCAGAACTAACCGGCGAATTTGGCGAATTAATGCAATGGGCTGACGAAGTCCGTCGTCTGCAAATTCGTACCAATGCTGATACTCCTGCTGACGTTGAGTTGGCTGTCAAATTTGGTGCCGAAGGCGTTGGCCTTTGTCGAACCGAACACATGTTCTTTGAAACTGACCGTCGCCCAATCGTCCAAGCCATGATTATGGCCGAAACAGACGAACAGCGACAAGTCCAGTTGGATAAATTATTAAAATTTCAGCGCAAAGATTTTGTCGAAATTTTCGCAGCTTTGGACGGTCGCCCAGCTACAATTCGATTAATCGATCCCCCTCTTCACGAATTTTTGCCAAACCTAGAAGATTTAATTGAACAAGTTGCCTCGTCCAAAGCTGCAGGCAAATCAGACCCAGTAGCCGAAGAAATGCTAGCAAAAGTTCGTTCAATGCACGAAGTAAACCCAATGATGGGATTACGTGGTTGCAGGTTGTCGATTGTATTCCCACAGATTGTCGAAATGCAAACCCGCGCAATTCTAGAAGGCGCCATCGAATCAATGAAATCAGGTGTTCCGGCCCATCCCGAGATAATGATTCCACTAGTTGGACATGTCAACGAACTAATATGGTTGCGCAAAAAACTAGATGACTTTGCTAAAACAATTGTTAAAAAATCAGGTCAGACAATTGATTACAAATTCGGTACAATGATCGAGATTCCTAGGGCTGCCCTAACTGCTGATCAGATTGCACAGCATGCCGAGTTTTTCAGCTTTGGAACCAACGATTTGACGCAAATGACATTCGGCTATTCGCGTGATGATTCAGATCGCTTTCTAAAACCATATATTGAAGAAAAGATTTTGCCTGGTGACCCATTCGAATCAATCGACCAAGAAGGCGTAGGCCAATTAATGGAAATTGCAGTTTCAAAAGGACGTTCAGTTCGACCAAAACTCAAAATTGGTATCTGTGGCGAACACGGTGGCGAACCAGCATCAATTATTTATTGTCACAATATTGGTCTAGATTATGTCAGTTGTAGCCCTTACCGAGTACCAATTGCACGTCTAGCTGCCGCTCAGGCCAATTTACCCGACACCGAATCCAGTCGCGACAAGTAGCCATTAACCATTACTAATATTGACAAATAGCCCATAAAGTAGTAATATAGTGCCAACTATTAGTGACGTTAACGCTGGTGGTGGTTGTTTTACATTACATATAAACCAAATTGTTATAGTTCACTTGAGGGCCCGAATCATTGGACCCTTGTGATCTATACCCTTCTAAAAAACATACACTCCCCTAGGAAAGGATCATATAATGCCGCTCAGAAACGCGTCAAAAAGACTGCGTACTTTCGCAGTCAAAGCCCTGCTAAGATTGGCATCGTTTGTCATCTTAGCATACATCATCATTGCGATCGTGAGCCTTGGCTCAGTTCGCATGGATGACATGGCGTGGTACGCCGTTGTGTTGATCACGTTCGGTGTGATAATCTACACGGTCGGCGTCCTGTGCTGGGTAGCTGGTCCTGTGGTGCTCGTCTATGCGGGCATCGCTTACAGGGCCGACGCGAGTCGAGCCCGACACGTCCTCGCAAGGAGGACTGCCCAGAACCACGTCCGTCAACACATCCCGATAAGGAGGTAGAGAAGGGTCCAGGAGTGGGCGTTGGCCCGTGCTTAATCGCACGGCACCAACGCTCACTCCTGCATATAACCCCAGCAAAAGTTATATAAAAAGCGAACTATAATGACTTGGTTTAAAAAAATTCAAAAAAGCCATAAATTAGGACGAATTTTTTATAGCTTTTTTTGGTGTGCGGTATATAATAACAATATCAGTGGATAAGTTTAAAGGAGAATATTATTATGGTAAAAAACCCAAAACCGACGGATACAAAGTTAATATTTATCAAAATTTCACGTGGTCTTTCGTACTTTGTCTACGGCTATTCCCTCGTAGCCAGCGCGTTTTTAGGATTAACATTCTTTTTGCTGCTTTTCAGCGCCAACGCCAGTACACCGTTCGTTGAATTCGTGTACAAGACCAGCGCGGCCTTTTTGGGGCCATTCAGGGGCATTTTCCCAGTCAGGTCAATCAACGAGACTGGCTATTTCAGCCCCTCAATCATCTTTGCCATCATTATGTATATGATTTTGGCACTATGTATGAACGCTTTGATCAACTACGTAACCCTTAAAATGGTCAAACATCAAAAAGAACTAGAAGAAATCGCAGAATAAGTTTTAAAAAGGATTTAAATATTCGCTACTTTGATGAGAGCGCGTTCAAGCAGCAGCCATGGATCGACCTTGAACAGTTTCATATCATGACCAAGCTACGTATTGCCATTTCCAATTAACACCTAGAACTCATTCGACGAGCTCATAGCTTAAAGCAACTCAAAATCACCCAAACTCGCCGCCCCCTTTAGTCCATTCGACTTGTCTTACTCGCTCAGGATTTTC
>JBAXWD010000100.1:0-2513 GCA_037128645.1 Candidatus Berkelbacteria bacterium | reverse complement strand
AATCCAAGCCTTGCAAACAGCATAAGTGTTTCCAAGGTCTTGAAAAGAGAACGGCGTAAGCCATTTTTATATGAAGAAATTGATTTAGTAAACGAAGCCCTTAATTACTGAGTCGCCAATAGAGATAGTTCTTCGATCAGTTACTCCCCAACCTTTAACGTTCATTTCAGCCACCGTGAAAGAATCACCATCTACGGATTCGACGTAGGCTACGTGGCCCCACCATGATTCACGGGTGACAACAATTGCACCTGCCACAGGAGTTGATCCGGTTGAATAGCCAGCTCTTTGGGCGCTGCCCAGCCACTGGCCTGCGTTGCCCCAGCTTGATGGCACAGCGCGACGAGTAGCAACATAATAGGTGCAATAGCCATACGGGTAACCATTGTTGCTGGATCCGGCCTTAACATCAACTACAATGCCTTTGGTGTTTTTTGTCGTTGTTTTAGCCGCAGTAGCTTTGTTTGCTGCTGCTAATTGAGATGCGGTAGGCTCCCAACCGTCTGGTGGAATTTTTAATGTGTCCCCAGGCTTAATCAAGTTTGCATTGCTTAAACTATTAGCAAACTGAAGCGAAGAAATTTTAACATTAAATCTCATGCTAAGTCCGGAAAGTGTATCACCATTTGCAACCGTGTAGGAAATATTTTTCGTTCGTGGGCCAGCAGACGCGGCTGCAGCGGGAGCAGCAACATCTTGGGCAGTAACCTGAGTCGAGGTTGTTTTTGACGCAACACTGAACACTCCGCTGTTAGGATCAGATGGGGCTGACACAAGTTGCGCAACCGCTGTGCCACTATTTTGAATTATTGGGGTATATTTTGAGATCGATGTAGCGATGGCAATTTGGCTTGAAGGATCTGCTGGGATTAAGTTATATAGATTATCTGCGCCACGAGCTACGAGAACATTACAAAGGGCCACCGCAAGTCCTAGAATGACTATGGCAAAGTGTGGCACGAGCTTCTGCTCAACTATAAAATTCTTGGCCGATTTAAGTCTGGATACCACCTTGTGAGTGGTCTTGGTCAGGGCGTCCTTGTTAGTCAGCCGTGGCCAGAATGCCAAGAATTGGTTGAAGTTATTTAGATGGTTTTTGCTTTTTGCGAGTTCTGCAAGCTTTGTTAGCAAGGCTTGTAGAAGATTTTTTCCTTTGACTTTTGTTTTTTTAGACTCCGTACTAAGCGGAGGTTCATCAGACGGAAGCAAAGCTATAATGATCTCCTTAATTTTGCTGATCTTTTTTCTTAACTAATTTTTCTGAAATCAGCGGTTTTTGGAAACACATCATCGAGTTTATCAGTGGACACAAAACTTGTCAAGCCTTTTTTTATTTTTTGGGCCGGTTTTTTAGTTACCCTGATGTAGTAATTGTTACTACTGCAGACGTAAAATTGACGAGACTGGCACCGGCTGGCAAAGAAAAATTACCGGCCGATATTTGGTATTGGTGGCTTCCTGTGCTGGCTGATGACAAATCGATCGTCAGCGAAATTGATGACGGGGAGAGTGAATTTATTAAATCAATCTGACCCGAAACTACTGTGCTAACACTAGCCGGTGAAATTGATGACACAGCAAGACCTGCAGGCAAATTTATAACACTGACTGGCACAGTCAAGGTTTTGGATAAAGTTTGATTTGTAACTGTTATTGTGACTGAAACTGAGCTCACTCCATTAGCACCAACTCCAACTGGAAATACTAAATTCGCGTTAACAGTCAGGGTTTTGTTTATATTATTTATATTGACTGGCGAAGTCGATATTGAGCCCAGCACTCTAATTGCGTCGGCCGCACCAATAACTGATATGGTGGGTGGATTGGTTGTAATACTAGAAATTGCATACCCATCGGCAATAGTACCAGAAGTAATAACCGACACCCCAAGATTTTTTACATTACCAGCAGAAACTATTTTAATACTTGCTTGCACAGTTGATGGAGCAAAACTAACATTTTTTATCGCTTCGCCTTTTTGACCAAGAGCTTCAACCGTAATCGATTTGGAAAAATCACTGCTTTCTCCGGTAAGAGTAATGCTGGCAGCAGCTTGACTTATGCCATCAACTGCCGACTTTGGGCCAGTTACTCGCACAGTTGAAGGATCAAATACTGCGCTACCGGCAATCATATTTTGTGCGGCATCTCCTGATATTTTGGCCACAACTGGAATATCTTTGCTGATAGATGGTTCGATGGTTACCGTCGCTCGAGTTGGTTTTTTAGAGATAATGGAAACTCCAGACACCGAAGTTGTAACATTGATCGGCAACTGATAGGTGCCAACAGTAAAGCCGTTTAAGTCCACAAATGCCGCAAAAGAGTCAGTTGATAATTTGTTCCAAGTGCCTGGATAAGCTGAAACACTTATTTTTATTGAGTCTTGATCTAATATCGCTACGTAGCCAGGGGTTAGGTTAAGTGCCTTGACTGGAATATCATTAGGAAAATTTGCGATGGACATTTTGACAGAAGCAGAATAAATCCATAAACGGAAAGCAGCTAAAATC
>JBAXWD010000010.1:0-13413 GCA_037128645.1 Candidatus Berkelbacteria bacterium | reverse complement strand
CTAAATCTACTTCATCGGCCAGAGGCTTATTCTTTACATGAACCTTAAGAATTTCGTCTCGCTCGTTTTTATCCGGCAGGTCAATAGCAATTTGGCGATCAAAACGACCGGGGCGCAGAAGCGCAGCGTCTAAAATATCCGGACGATTGGTTGCGGCGATGACAATTACATTGGCATCAGTGTCAAAACCATCCATTTCGACCAAAATTTGATTCAGAGTTTGCTCACGTTCATCATGGCCACCACCCATACCGGCACCGCGTTGCCGACCAATGGCATCTAGCTCATCGATAAAGATAATTGATGGGGCATTTCTTTTGGCTTTAACAAAAAGATCGCGAACGCGCGAGGCACCAACCCCAACAAACATTTCGACAAATTCTGATGCTGAAATTGAGAAGAAGGGGACGCTGGCTTCGCCGGCTACGGCTTTAGCTAAAAGAGTTTTGCCGGTTCCAGGAGGCCCAACTAGAAGTACACCGTGAGGAATTTCTGCTCCCAACTTTTTAAATTTGGCTGGCTGGCGTAAAAAATCAACCACTTCGTAAAGTTCTTGTTTTGGTTCTACCAAACCAGCAACATCATCAAAACTAGTTTTTGTATCACCGACAAGTTTGGCCCTGGACTTTCCGAAACTCATTGCTTTGGCATTGTTGCCCTGAGCGGAGCGAAGCATAAACCAAATAAAGCCGCCAATGAGTAGTACTGGCAGAAGGATTGACAAAATATTCCACCAAGCAACAGTATTGGTGGTATCAACAACATTTATTTGCACCTTGTCAGAAGTTAAACCGTAATCTTTAAGAGCCGAGGTGGCCTCCTTGGTCGCTACCTCTTTGCTTCCATCTTTTAAATTGGCTGTAACTTGAGTGTCTTTAACATCGATTGACGAGACTTTGCCATCGGTAACATCAGTCACGATATTTGAAATTGCGACACTTTTTGTTTTTGATTTATTTTGATTAATATAGCCCGAAGCGATAGCCCCGATTATAATCAAAATAATGGCATAAAGTGCTACCCGACTCCAAATTGAAGGTTTGTTATTCATATAATCAATTTTATTTATTAGATACGATAATTTTACCACTTTCGATCTCAATTTTCAACCTGGATCTGACAATTTTAAATTTCTTACCGACATTTTTTTCTGCCAACAGCAGCACTTCCTCAACATCAGAGAAAGCCAAATCTTTATCCAGACCAAATTGACGTGCGATAATCCGAATAATCTCAGATTGAACAGCGGGGGAGAGGGCAACAAATTCTTTTCTGTTAATTATTAAGTTACCGTTAATATTTTCAGAGATCCGGCCCAGAATAGCCTTAGAAGACACTACAATATATTCATCTGCCTGCGCCGCTAGCGCTGAAGTCCGGGCAATTGCCGACAACGCCCGTGGATTGATTTTCTTTATTTCAGGTAAGATAATATGTCGCATAATGTTGCGAGTATATACTAGACTATTATTAGATTCATCGGTCCGATAACCAATCTTATTTTCCGACAGGTAGGAGACTAGTACCTTTTTTTCCGCGAACAGCAGGGGACGGACAATATAACCACGTTTTGCTCTGAGCGAATAAAGTCCCCTAATACCTGCACCGCGAATAATATTCATGAGCACTGTTTCTGCCAGGTCGTCCGAATTATGTGCAACGGCAATAACTTTTGCCCGCTCCTCTTCTCTGACTTTTTGCAAAAATTTATAGCGCAGTTCCCTAGCTTGGTCCTCGCTGATAATCTTTGCTTTAGCCGCTGCTGAGACGAATTTTAAAGTTAATTTTGATGCGAGTTTTTCGACAAATTTCTCATCGGCATCTGCTTCCCTACCACGAAGTTTATGATTAAAATGAGCAACAATCAATTCTAATCTTAATTCTTTTGATAGCTCCTTCAATAAATATAAAAGTGCTAGTGAATCTGGCCCTCCGGAGCAAGCAACGACGACTTTGTCCCCTGCCCCAATTAGATCGTTATCCGCGATATATTTTTTAAATTGATTAAACAAATTTTTTTCTTGTTTTGCCATTGGAGACCTTCGGATACTAAAGAAGGGCTTTCGCCCATTAATTAACAGTCTCAATAATTTTTTGTTTGAAGTTTGGCGCGATTTTAACCAAGTTTAGATTGGTAGCTGCGGCAGGGATCGAACCTGCGACCTCGGGCTTATGAGTCCCACGCTCTAACCAACTGAGCTACGCAGCCGCAACAACACTGACTTTGAGACACTAAACGTGCACTGACGGAGTCCAAAACATTTTTTGGTTTGAAATCCGTGCTCCTGTCTGTGTACAAAATCCGTGAAGTTAATTTGGTTGCGGGAGTTGGATTTGAACCAACGACCTCGAGGTTATGGGCCTCGCGAGCTACCGGACTGCTCCACCCCGCAAATGAATAGTACCAAAAAAATGCTGCCAGGTCAACCTAAATCAAACTTTTAGAGATAGGACCAATTACTCGGCTTGAGTTCGAGAATCGATTATAAAGTAAACAATCAAAGTTGCAATTTCTATCGTCCAAAACCAGTGACAGAAAATTGTTTGCTGGTAGCTTCTATCAACAAAGTAATGTGCAACAAATAATACACCAGAAAATAGAATTGGCCACAACCACCAAACTGCCACTTTCCCCTCTTTCTTTTGATAGCGATGATACAGAATCAGGAAAATAATTAAAATGACTAATGCCACCAACCACCAGAAACAGAGCTCCTTAGCAACAGTCGTGGCGCCAGCTACAGTCGAGGCTCCGGCTACTTGGCCAGTGGTTCCAGGTGTTTCGGATGGAGTTGTGGTAGCCACTGGTGGATTATAAGTAATAGCGTTTAAAATACTGCCTCCAAGAGAATTATTTGGCCGCGATGTCAGCCCAGAAGGCTCAGCTTGGTCGGTTGATTCATTGCCCAGAGTAAATCCAAAGTTCAATGTTGACTGACCCTGAATACTGTTGCCAGCGCTGGCTGGCAAAATTGCCGCGATCTGAATATCTTTTGTCGCCCCGGAAGCAATACTCGGAATAACAACCTTGCTGCCAGTCGGCAATGATGCCAACTGTGATAATGTTTGGCTCCAAATCGGCACACCACCGTCACGCGGCTCAATTTGCAATACATTGGCCAGCGCCCCACCAACACCATTGGCAGCTATTGAAAACGAATGAGAATAAACTCCATTATTTTTGATTGAAACCGATTTTACAATTGCTGGCATTCCCGGATACATATTAGTTTCGGAAAAAAGTTGATCACCGGCAAAAGTAATTTCCAGCGGGCCAGTGGTAATTGTCGCCGCCTTGGCTGGCTGAGACCATCCAATAGATAGCAGAATTGCTAATCCAAGTACCCCGATTCCCATTCTGAACTTTGAGTTTTGAATTTTGAATTTTTCCATTATGCCCCCGGTGTTGGCACTGTCTGGTCTTGCCAGTCAGTTACCAAATTATTATCAGCTCCTATCAATTGCATCGAATGTCCTTCTGTTGGGATATAGGGTACGAAAGTCCCAGCAGTCCAAATCCCAGCTCCAACAGCCTTAACTTCTCCATCGTGCCCAGCCGAACCGTACTCGACATAGTCAACAATTGTTGTAGAATCTTTTGGCAGAGACTTAAACAAACCAATTGAGCCATAAGTGTTCCCCATATTTGTGCTATTTGTATCCGGCCAATACAAATCTGTTGCTGAATTTGAGCCTGCAGTTCGGACATGCAGTACCACCCTTGCATCTGGCGCCAAACTAAAAGCCGGGAAAACATAATCGTAAGTTGTTACCAGGGTGTCAAAATGCAAGACATACCCAGTCATGTCTAACGAGAAACCGCCAGTATTATGTATTTCAATCCACTCTTTACCGGTATCTGCCCCAACGGCGTTATAAAAAACTTCGGAAATTGTTGCCTTTGCCGGTACCCAAACACCTGCAGTAAATGTGTTACCAGAAACGGCAACAGAATCGCTAAAATATGCTCCAGTAAAGATAGTTGACACAAAAAGCATAGCGCAAATCAAGAAACCGTGAGAGAAATATCTTTTCATTTTTTCTCCTTCTTGGGAGATTTATTTAATCTTTTTTTAGCAATAATTTCTTTCGATTCACGAGCAATCTTTTTAACTTCTTCATAAACAATTATCACCGCCGGAATAACGATTATTAGAATTAGGCCAGGTAGGGTTTTTAAATATTTTAACAGATACCCCAAAAGCGCAACGCTAAATCGATACTTGCCAACGATTTGATTTTTAGTAATTTTTGACATGTCTGGTGTTTTGTTGGCATCACCTTTGGTCTCGATATATTCCACTCCGCCAACATTAGAAGTACTAAATATTCTGTGAGTCGTTGTTTCCTTGTCAGATGTTGAATCTGCTTTTTTGAATGTGATAATGTCGCCAACTTTATATTCACTGGCAGATTTTATTATCGCCAGACTACCAGTATGAATTGTTGGCTCCATTGATCCAGAGGTAACCGCCAGCAGTTTAAAATTGTTTTTTATCGGCAACAATGTAACACCTACGAAAACTCCGATGATAATCAATATCATCAAAATCACGTTTCCGATAATCGCAAGAATTTTTCTGAATTTTCCCATAATTTGTCCTAACCAAAACCCGAAATTCGGGCTTTGGATTGGGAAAAACTAGAGTTAACCAAGATTATCTGATTATAGTGCTGGCTAGTAGCTAGTCAATGTTCCAGTCAAGGTCATCTGGATACCATCACTTTGGAAATTATTGCCAACGCTAGGGTTGAATCTAATGTTCATAGCCAACGAACCACTCTCGCTAGAGACAAGTGTTGCAATAGTGCCAACACCATTTACTGCAGTCTGAAGGTCATCCAAGTCAATCCAGCCGTTAGAGTTACTATCAGTTACTAGCGAACCGATAAGGTTCAGACCTGGAGCAACATTCGAGTTGTCGACCCAAGTAGCTGAATCAACAATCATGTTTTTAGCAACATCCTGGTCAGTCACATCAACTGCATTTGGAACACTGTCAGCCGGTAGAAAAGCAATGTTCAATGAAAGATGCCCTTTCAACGAACCAGTGTTAGTGACGGTTAATGTTTGAACACCTGTCGATTGTCCTGGAGCCATGGTTGGCATTGTCCAGACAGCACTTGAAGGCGTCCCAACAGTCAAAGCCAAAGTTCCAGCAGTAAATGTGTTACCACTAACTGTCTTGGAATCGCTAAAATATGCGCCAGTTGCGCCAACAGCAATTGTTGCTACAGCGATAATGGTCAAAAGACCTTTTGCAATTCTTAACATAATTTCTCCATTCTTTTAAAATTGTTCTAACTTTTATGCAGATCTTGGGTATCGACCAAAACCCATAAAAAAATCAGCGGCAGGGCAATTTAAATAACAACCCTTTCCGCTGAACTTTCTTTTTCAATCTGCGCAAATACCATATTTGGTGCTCTCCCTCAGATTAATAAGTAAATCTTAGCACTTAATATATACTTGTCAAGTACTTTTTTACTGTCCGAAAAAGTATAATTTCCAATACTCAATATTTGGTCGATTAATTACTGTTGGTGCCGCAGTTGATTTTGCTGCCTGAACCGCGACATTGTCATATGGAACCGCAATTACTGTTTCTCCCGGAAGCGCATAACGCAGTTTTGCCCGAGCCACTTTTTCTTTGTAAGTATCAGTTTTATAGTAAGCAACGTTTAATTGCAAATCGATTACTTCCTCCTTCAAGACGTTGATATCTTGCTGTTGAGTTGCCACGATTTTGTTCTCGCCGTAGTTATCATAAATTACTTTACCGACAACAACAAAAGAGTAGATAATAAAACCAATTATAAGAAAACGCCAAAAACCTTCTGGTAAATTCTTTCTAGTTTTTGCAATAAAATTTTCTTCTGCCATTTTCTTAATTATAGCAAAAATCCCCCGATTGCTCGAGGGATTTTTTTTGGATTTCTCTGTGCTTCAATCAGTGCCCAGGATCTGTAAGCTTACCAGCGCTTGCTTTTCTTAGGGCTAGCTTTTTCTACATTTTTTGGAGCAACTTTTGCAACTGGTTTCTTGTTTTTCTCAATTACCTTTTTGGTAATGATTTCCTCTTCTTCATCATCACGGCCGAACCAATAGAAATATCCGCCCGTTGCTGCACCAGCAAGAAGAATTAGGATGAAAAGTATAATCCACGGGGTCCAGTTAATTTTCTCTGATTCCTGATTTTCCGTTGTTGTTGCACCCTTAATTTGTCCTTGTTCGGTTGGTGTCGTTACTGTTGGGGTCGTAACTGCTGATGGACTACTGCTGGTTGATGGTGAGACTGTTGGGGCAGATACAACTGCAACTGTTGTTACAACTGGGGCTGCTGTGGTAGTGAAACTCATTTCAGCTCCAACTGTTTCCGGCGAACCGGAAGAAATCGTTCGATAGTAGTAAGTTGTTCCCGGAGTTAATCCGGTAAGTGCAACTGAATGGCTAGTGACTTTTCCAGAATAAAGCGCGGTTGAAGAAGCATATCCATAATTTGAACCTTCGGCGTATCCAGCAATACTTGAATGTGAAACTGTGTCATAAATTACACGAGATGTCGCCGACTGAATGGTGGTCCAGATAATTGTCGCTGATGTCGTGGCAGCGCTTGCAGTTCCTTCTGCGGAAATTGCCGGAGCGATGTCATAAACAGCAGTTAATACTGGGCTTTCATTTCCAGCTTCATCGTAGGCAATAGCAGAAAGAGCTAAATCATGATCAACTGTAATCGCTCCAGTATAAAGTGTGCTGGTATTGCTTGGGCAAGTTCCATCAAGAGTGTAATAAATTCTAATGTTATCAGCCAAACTCAGATTGTCGCTGCTTGACAGAGTGACACTTTGCGAAGTTTGATAATTCCCTGCAGGAGGTGTTGCCGTCGGTACAGAAGGTTTTGTCAGGTCACCGGTAGGGCTTAGGTTTGTAGCGGTAACAATTTTACCGTTCGCCAAAACAACTGTTGCCACCACTTTAGTAGCAGCGATATTTTGGCCATACTCAGCTTCTCTCACATTGTTCCAATATCCATCCAATGCGTAGTCAAACGTTCCCAGGACATCAAAAGGTGATGTGATAGTTTGAGCTCCTGTTAAAGTGCCTACTTTCAAAGTGGCTGAATTAGTCTGCAATAATTGGCTTCCTGCATACAACTTTACAATTATTGATGTCGCGGTATCAAAAGTTGCATCGTCCAAGCCAAAACCCGATGTGTAGCCATAAAATTGACCTGTTGCGCCGGTATTGTAATTCACGACTCCAAAATCTTCTGCTGATAGAGTCCCGGTCAACATAATGGTTGTTGGGTCGCCAGTTAAATTTGTATTCTCGGCTGTTACAACCTTGCCGCTAGCCAAAACAACAGTTTCGACTATTTTAGTCGCGGGAATGCTTTGTCCATATTCAATTTCTCTCACATTATTCCAATACCCGTCTGTGGCATAATCAAAAGTTCCGGACACATCAAAAGGTGAGGTGATGGCCTGAGCGCCTGTTAGCGTACCAACCTTTAATGTAGCTGTGTCAGTTTGCAACAGCTGATTATTGGCACCATATAGGCGCGCAGTTATTGACTGTGCAGTATCGAAAGTCGCATCGGCCAAACCGAACCCGGCTGTGTAGCCCTTCAAAATACCTAAGCCAGTATCGTAGTTTACTACGCCAAAATCTTCCGCTGACAATGTACCTGGCAATTCTGCTGCTTCCGCCCTAATAGGATTCCAAAGTGTGGTAATCCAGGTTGGCGTTAACATGCCGACAGCCAGAATGATGATGAGAAATCTAGATAAAAATTTCTTCATATGATTCCTTTTTTAATTAAATAGACAAAAACAATTTCCTGTTCAGAAACCTGCTATTTGGTCTCAATTTGTTAATTTGCCAAAAGACTGACTCGGTAGCCGCAATCATATCTTTTTTAGATGGCAATCTCCTCCGATCCCTCACTCTGACAAATTCTTCAACATAACTCACGACTTTCGGTCGCTGGTCATTTGTTAGTCATTCGACATTCCGATTTCGTCATTTTTTCAATGTGTTTTATCACCTTCTGCTTCCCATAGCGCACTTGTGATTAGTATGATGTTGTCATACTTTTTCATACTTTCGCCCGCCATAGGTCATAACGCATTCACGGCAGCAAATTAGCAACAAGGCCTTTTGTTGTCAACAAAAATCATGAGATTTTTATTACATAAACGTAAAAAACCGCAGCGGGAGTAGTATATTCTGCAAAGTTATTAGAGACTGTTTAATAAATACTCTTGAAACGAGAGCGAGATAATTTTGAGCGAAAAATGTGAACTTACGAGGAGGGTTAGCTAGCTAACTTGACGAACAATTCGCATTTTGCAGCCAAAATTAGCCGTTCACAGTTATCAGATGTGTTTATTAAGCAAGCTCTCAACGAACCAGAATCCCAGTTAGAGCATTTGTTATAGTAGCGAAAAATTGAGCAAACCTTGATCTTGGAGCAGCAAGCATTTCTGTAGTCAGCGTGGTATCGGTTGTTTGACCATTTTCAGTAAAGGCCCCTTTAACCACACCGACGCCAATTTCTTGATAGTTCGGGTTCAAAATGTTTGCCCTGTGGGCCGGTGAATTCATCCAAGCACTTACAACACCCTCCGATGAGCTAAAACCCTTGGCTAAATTCTCACCAGCGACAGAGTAGTTGTAGCCTGCACGAAGGATAAACATCCACGGTGTCTCACCAAAAGCGTAGTGATCAAAATAATTGCGATAAATCATGTCTCTCGATTTGGCCACAGCCGCGTCTTGCAACTCTGAATTCATTTTTACTGGATTCAAACCGTTTGCTGCCCGCTCTTGATTAACTATATTAATAATATTTTCGGGAGTAATTTCCGATGCATTAGCTAAGGCAAAAGTAATAATACCAAAAGCAAAAATCGCCAGAATGGTTACTGCTGGAACAATTTTGTGCTCCGTTTCTTGATTCATATTCTTATTTTCGTACAAATATCAAAATAGTTCAAGGGGTGCTACAGTTCAGTTAAATATACCGAGCTTGATAATAGTCTGATAATTTAGTATTATTAGCCTGTTATACGGGCTCGTAGCTCAGTGGTTAGAGCGGCCGGCTTGACTTTAACAATTTGGCTAAGTCCAATTGCTCGTTGTGTAACTCGGCATGGCAGTTCTGGCAAATTAGATCACATTTTGCAATTTCTATCATGACGCGTTCTAGAGTTCGATTCGAAAGCGAACGCATATCAAGCTTGAATTGCTTTTCAGATCTTGCATGATGAAAAGTAAGAGCTGCTAGGTTCTTCTTATACCCGCAAACACTGCACGAACCCCCTCGGCTCTTAATCAACTCAAGTTTTCTAGCAATGCCACGTTTCTTCTGCGAATCATAACTCTGCAGAACCCGATTTTTACACTTCGTCGAACAAAACATAGTTTGTTTTCCACGCAGTTTTTCTCCGCAAACTTTGCAGTTAGATATAGTTTTCATAACTATATTCTATCATGGATAAGCCATCTTGTAAGTAGGGCTGCTTATCGAGTAATCGGTAAGTGATTCTTGTCAAATTCGGGGAAACCTAAGGCTTTTAAGCTATGGCAATCCCGAGCCTCGATGTCAATCGAGGTGTAGAGACTGGTAGACAGGCACCCCAATCCGCCTAAGGCGGAAGGGTGAAGGGACAGTCCAGACCACGAACTCGAAAGAGGCGGCAAAAGTCGAAGTGGTAAGCATAACCGGTTGGTCGCAGGTTCGATCCCTGCCGAGCCCACCAAATAACAATAGTTTAGTTTTTTTGTTTCTGATAAAATAAATTCAATGGGGTCAAATAACAAAAACAAAAAAGGACTACTTATAGCGATGGTGGCTATTTTGTCGCTAATTTTTTGCGTAGCCCTATCACTTTTCTTGTATCAAAAAGCCTACGCCAACAAAATTGTTCGCAATGTTTACTACGATGGGATAAATCTCGAGGGCAAAACTAGGGCCCAGGCCAAAACAATAGTTCAAACCAAAACAGATGATCTCTTAGACAACAAGCTTGTTACAAAATCTGACACCGGTAAAGAATACGATGCGGCCTTTTCCCAAACAGGAATTTCATTCGACACAGATGCAACAGTGAATAATGCCTTCTCCTTCGGCAGAAACGACAAGTTTTTCCCAACGCTTTATGCTCTTTCAAAGACAATGTTTGTTAAAAATGACATCCAAGCACTTACAACTTTCGATGACAACGCATACCAAGCCTACCTAACGGCAACGCAAAGTAGCCTAAACTTGCCTCCAGTTGATGCCAGCCTGTCTATCGCGAGTGGAAAAATTATTACCAGCACTGGGACAAATGGCATTACCATAGATTCTTCCGGCTTAAAAGATCAAATCGCTAAAATAATACTAGCCAAGAAGACTGTTGCGACAATTGAAGTGCCAACCACACCAATCACCCCCACACTTCAAACAGAAAGCCTTGCAAGCGCCAAGTCAGCAGCCGAGGCTTACCTGGTCCACCAAATTAGCCTGACTGTAAATAACCAGAGCTACCCAGCAGACAGTACCGCTATATCTAGTTGGATATCATTTGGCCTGCAAAATGGTAATTACGCCGCCTGGCTAAACGACACTGCAATCAAAACCTTTATCAACAAAATCGCCGCCAAAAACGACATCTCCGTCATCGATACCAAAATTTCGGCAACTGACAACACAACAATCCTGCAGCAGGGCCGACAAGGAGTATACGTTGATCAAAATGATGCTCTGGCAAAAATCAAAACAGCAATGGCTTCCGGCACTGCCGCCGCTACCATTGCTCTAGCGCAAACAACCAAAGACCCACAAGTGATAAAAGTCTTCCCAGACGAAGGAATTGTCCCTGGCAGATTCCCGGGCAAATATATTGATGTTGACCTAACCAAGCAATTAATGACGCTTTTCGACGGATCAACTCAAGTTGCCCAGTACATAGTTTCCTCCGGCAAGCCTTCAACCCCAACCCCAGTTGGGACAAGGACTGTTCAGGGGCATAACCCCAAAGCCTGGTCGTCACCGTCTTCTCTTTGGATGCCATGGTTCATGGCTCTAGGTGAAGGTTACGGCATTCATGAACTTCCAGAGTGGCCAAATGGTTACAAAGAAGGCGAAGCTCACCTCGGCACCCCAGTTTCTCACGGTTGTGTTCGCCTTGGCGTTGGCCCAGCAGAAATGGTTTACAATTGGACTCCCGACGGAACCCAGGTTTATATTCATAAATAATTTTTGTTATTCCATTAGAAAAAATGCCCAGAACATCGGGCATTTTGTGTTATCGAATCGTTGTGCGCTTGGGTACATGATACCCGGGCGCCGGATGGACAGGGCAAGCTCTTTTTAGCCCCTGTCTGCTGGCTATTTCTTCACGACCTTGAGCTTGCAGTTCAATCCATCGTCGCTCTAGCTCTGGTAACATCGCGGGATGACAACCACTGGTCCGGCATGAACAACATCCGACGCGACCAATCCGACTGGCGTCCTCGATATAAATCGGGAACATTTCACCGCCAGTCGGAGTGTCAGCACAGTTCGGATTTATATGATAGAGTTTGCCGCCGCGGAAACACCAAACGACTTCCTCTAGACTCGGATCTGGCAACTCCAGCCGCGGCATCGTGTAGCCCGCGGAGTTAACAAGCCAGGTTGCTCTGCGGAATGCCTCAGCGATGATGCTCTTTGGCATCCGCTTTTCAATCCGAACCAGATTAATGGGTACAAATGTTGCATCATGACCCCGAGCATGGGTCAGTTCTGGCTTCTGCGGTAAACCAAGATCGCTGTCAGACAAAGCAATGATCGGCTGGCCAGTCAGTCTCTCAACCAAATTAGCCAGCGAGGTCACGGCAATCGGATCAAACTGATGTAATAGGCCAACCCAACAAACCAAGTTGGTTCTTTTGTCCAGCCGCTTGATGAAGCCAGCTTCGATCTGGAACCAACCGGGGCTGGAGCCTGGCAGAAAAGCTTGGGCACGACCAACCGTTCGCAGATGGTTTCCGGCCCCTTCCAGAGCACTGATCACCCGAGGCTCAGACCTGTGGCTCGGTTCACTAACAAATATAACGGACATTTTGCCCGCCTCCTGTAGTTTAGGTTGCTATTTGTGAGTATATATTATTTGGTCAAAAATCACCAATTAATTTATCCGCACAAACTAAAATTATTTGATATCAGACAACTTAAATACCACTTCTGTGCCTTTTACAGCCTCGCCGCGGAGGATTTTTTCTGCTAATGAGTTCTCGACTTGCTCTTCAATAACACGAGCCATCGGCCTGGCACCCATCTCCGGATCGTAACCCAGCTCGGCTAGTTTTTCCAGCGCTGAAACTTCAACTTTGAGCACGACTCCCTTAGTTGATTGAATATCTGCCGCCAACCTGCGGATCATCATTTTCGCCACCTGCTTGATCTCATCTTTCGACAGCGGAGAATAATAAACTACATCGGTAAAACGGTTAATGAATTCTGGGCGAAATATCCCCTGGTTTTGGACAAAATCCACTACTTGTTTTTTGGCCAAACTATATTCAACATTCTGGGCAGTTAGTTGCCTGATTACATTGGCACCGGCGTTCGAGGTCGCAATGATAATAGAATTTTTAAAATATGCTTTTCTACCAGTAGAGCTGGTAATAAAGCCTTCATCTAAAATCTGTAAGAATAAATTTAAAATATCCGGGCTGGCTTTTTCAATTTCATCAAAAAGGATTAGCGAAAACGGATTATTTCGAACTTTGGCAATTAGCTCGCCCTCAATTTTCTGGCCAGAACCGGCCGGTGAGCCGATAAGGCGATATACATCTTGCTTGTTTTGATATTCACTCATGTCAAAACGAATCATGGACCCGGCAGAGCCAAAATAGACCTCTGCCAAAGCTTTGGCAGTTTCTGTTTTTCCAACACCGGTTGGACCCAAAAAGAGAAAGCTGCCGATTGGCTTAGCGCCCTCAGTTACTCCAGCTCGTGACCGGCGCAGTGCTCCAGAGACAGCTTCAACGGCTTTTAGTTGACCAACAACGCGTGTTCGTAATTGTTCCTCCAAGTTAACCAGAACCTCCTTTTCATGACCAGTTGCGTCCTCAACTGGAATATTAGTTTTTTGCGACACATATTGATCAACAACCTCAACGCTCAAAATTTTTTCCTTACTATTAGACAGAGTGTTGGCAGCATTTTCCAAAATTGAAATTGATTTCTCTGGGTTTGGCTGATCTAGAATATATTTTTTCGCTAGTTTTACGACTTCCCTAATTGCCTGATATGTAACCGCTGTGCCGTAGTGGCCTTCAACTGCCGGCGCAGTATCTTCCAAAATTCGTACCATTTCTTCTTCGGTTGGCTCCGTCACTTCAATTTTCTCAAATCGCTGAACTAAGGCAGTATTGCC
>JBAXWD010000001.1:0-35672 GCA_037128645.1 Candidatus Berkelbacteria bacterium | reverse complement strand
TTCTATTGCCATAACCTCAGATCATGGCAATGCCGAAGAAAGCATAAATCCAAAAACAAACCAGCCAAATACAGAACACACCACTAACCCGGTCCCATTTGTTATAATCTCTAAAGAGATGGAGGTTGCTAGGAAGAAAATGATTTCAACCGGTGCGCTTTGCAATATTGCCCCGACTATTCTGGAAATAATGGGCATACCAAAACCCGCAGAAATGACATCAAATAGCTTATTCGAAAGGTCAAATGGACAATAATAATTCACACTCGCCAATAGTTCTTGCCATTTTAGATGGCTGGGGAATGTCAGCTGCTTGGGGTGGAAATGCGATCTCAATGTCGTCTCCAAAAACAATGAACTCACTGTGGCGTGATTACCCTCATGCAGTTTTGCAGGCATTTCGTCAGGTAGCAGGAAATTACAAAATGGTTGGAAACTCGGAAATTGGGCATTCTTCCATTGGTGCCGGAAAGATTGTTTTTCAGGATTTGGAACGAATTACTGATTCAATTATAAATAAAACCTTTTTTCAAAATGAGTCATTGGTTGGTGCTTGTCGCAATGCTCTTAGTTATAACTCATCATTGCATCTCATCGGCCTGGTATCTGATGGCGGTATTCACAGCCACATCGATCACCTGTACGCTCTTTTGCGTCTGGCCAAATTTTACAATGTTCCCAAGGTATACATCCACGTTATCACCGACGGTCTAGATACCGACAGCACAAGCGCTCTTGATTTTATAGTACACTTGCAAAAAGTCATGGCAGAGATTGGGATTGGGGAAATCGCCACTGTTACTGGTCGGCATCTAGCTATGAATCGTGATAATCATTGGGAAAATATTACAAAATCACTCCAGGCTATGATCCACGGTGTTGGAATTTTTGCGCCTTCAGCGGCTGCAGCTATTTCAAACTCATATAAAAACGGATTTACTGACCAATACGTTCCGCCGACAGTGATTAAAAATGATCGTGGGCCTGTGGCCAAAATTTTGAATAATGATAGTGTTATCTTCTTTAACTATCGACCCGACCGAGCCAGACAGCTAACTTTGGCGCTCTTGGGCATGCATAATATGGGAGCAAAATATCCGGCTCCGAATAATATATACTTTACTTCGTTTTCTTCTTACTACCTGCCAGCGTCGATTGAAGCAAAAACTCATATCGCATTTCCGCCCGAGCTAGTTGGGAACACTTTGGGCAAATTAGTATCTGATTCGGGGTTAGCTCAATTTCGCATTGCTGAAAGCGAAAAGTATCCTCATATCAGCTACTTTTTCAATTGTGGAGTCGAGGAACCGTTTCCCGGAGAGGAAAGAGTGATTATACAATCAGACGAAATTAAAGGTTTTGACCAAAAGCCTCAGATGCAAGCCGCTGAAATCACAAAAAAATTAGTTGCTGCAGTTCGTTCCCAAAAATTTCAATTTGCTTTGGTAAATTACGCCAATGTTGATAGCGTTGGTCATACGGGAGACTTAATAGCTACAACGCAAGCTGTAACATTTGTTGATGAGGCTCTCAAAGAGCTTGCTGAAGCGGTCCTAGCAGTTGGCGGAACTTTAATTGTAACTGCTGATCATGGCAATGCGGAACAAATGATTCAAGTTACCACCGGACATGATCGAGAAACTTTTCATAGTTTAAGCCCGGTCCCCTTTGTCTTGGTCCGTTCTGACTTGAGAGGGAAAAATCAGGGGGCAAGTTCGTCTGGTGACATATTGTCTTCAATGATCTCATCGAAAAGATCGTTGGCTGATATCGCCCCAACTATTCTCGAGTTACTAGGTATCCCGAAACCCCAGTCAATGACCGGATCCAGTCTTTTGTCGGATATAATTGTTAATAAATAATTTAGAGAGAAATTAAATGAAAACAAAAGTTGAGATCGAGGTTTCGGCCCGGCATATTCACTTAACAAAAAATGATTATGATTTTTTGTTCGGCACTGATACACCATTTATTAAAATTAAGGAGTTAAGTCAGCACAATGAATTTGCCACTGACAAAGTCGTCACAATCGTTGGCCCCAAAGGTGAGCTTCCGGTCCGATTTCTCTCCCCTTTCCGTGATGAAACTCAAACAGAAATTTCGCTCACTGATTGTTATCAAATCGGAGTAACCGCTCCGTATGAAACTCAAATTGCCAATGGTTGCGCTGATATTATCTTAAAAACTAGTCGGGGCGAGGTTCGGCGCTGCGCTGTAATGATTGCTAAACGACATTTGCACGCCAACCATGCAGAAGCTGAGGAGGCGGGAATAGAAGATGGACAACAGATAAGGATCGCAGTCGAGACGCCGAGGGGCAGAATTATTTTTGAAGATGTAAATGTTAAAATTGATAAAAATTTTCAACTTCGCGTTCATCTTGACACTGATGAAGGTAACGCCGCAGGAATAACCGATAAAACTTTCGGAGAAATAATTGTGGATGAAAAATGATATTAATAGTTAACACCGGTTCGTCGTCAGTAAAATATAAGCTTTTTGATGATTCTTTGGAAGAAATTAAATCTGGAAAGTTTGATTTTTCAGGTAATCAAATATCTAGCGTTATAGATAAAGTAGTCGCAGAAATTGGTAGCCACAAGAATGAAATCAATAAAATCGGTTATCGTATTGTTCATGGCGGTGATGAAGTTGATGAAATTTTACCCGTGACCCTGCCGACGATGAAAATTATTGAGGAATTTGCCCCGCTTGCGCCGCATCATAATCCGCCGGCAATAGTGGTGATTAAATCATTAATTGAAAAACTTCCACTTACTCAGCATTTTGTGGCATTCGATACTGCATTCTTTAAAGATCTCCCATTAGTAGCCAAAACTTATCCGATTGATCAGGCAGTAGCTGAGGAGTACGGCATTAGGCGTTTTGGTTTTCATGGGATATCACATGGCGCAATGCTGGATGAAGTTGATCCGGAGCATGAAAAAAAGTTGATTACAATTCACTTGGGTGCAGGCTCTAGTATCTCCGCCATCAATTGTGGGGCACCAATTGATACTTCCATGGGGTTTACTCCAATTGAAGGATTGCCAATGCAAAAGCGGAGCGGTGATATTGACCCAGAAATAGTTTTGTTTTTAACTGAGAAGATTGGTGAAAAAAAGGCCAGAGATTTAATAGAAAATCATTCTGGTTTGGCTGGAATTTCTGGGAAATCAGGCGACATGTTAGAACTTTTGGATAGTGATGACGAAATGCCAAAACTTGCCATCGACATTCTTTGTTATCGAACAAAAAAGTATATTGGAGCCTATGCTGCTGCACTTGGTGGAGTAGACACGGTGGTCTTTTCAGGTGAGATTGGCTTTGGCTCATCTTTAATCAGAAAAAAAATTACTGCTGGACTGGACTATCTTGGTTTCGAAACAAAAGCTATTAAGCCAAATGAGGAATTGGCAATTGCCAAGAAGCTAATTACAAAGGTATAATACGTACATGTTCTGTAAATTGTAGGAGATATTTGAGCGAGAAGAAATTTATAACTGGAAATGAAGCTGCGGTTCTTGGTGCAATTGAAGGTGGCGCCGAGATGTTTTTTGGATATCCAATTACACCAGCGACTGAAATTCTTGAAGGCTGGATAAATAAGGCATCAGAAGATAAAAATCTTCAATATCTTCAGGCCGAAGATGAAATTGCATCTGGATTTGCTACTATCGGCGCAATTTTAGCCGGAAAAAAAGCTTTTACCGCCACTGCTGGGGTTGGAAATGTTTTGATGCAGGATCCAATTTCGATGGCTGAGAATGAAAGGTTGCCGTTTGTTGGAATTATAGCCCAGCGCGGTGGCCCATCAACCGGGACTGTAATTTATTCACAGCAAGAGGTTAATTTAACTGCTCTCGGAGGAAACGGCGACGGGCTTAGAATAGTATATTCCGCGTCGAATGTTGCTGAGTGTTATGAGCTTTCGGCCAAGATATTCTCTACTGCCTGGAAGTATAATTTCCCGACTTTCATGTTGACCGATGGCTATCTCGGAAAACAAAAAATCACTACACAGTTGAATAAGCCTCTTAGGCCATTTCCTGCTAGGAAAATTTTGAAAGAGGATTCGCTAAATCCAACTCATATTCGTAACTGCTTTGGGTCGGAGCCGGAGTTTGCAAAGGTTCTGCAGCGAAATATTTCTGATTATAAATTTTTAATTGATAAGGTCGCCGAATCCGAAAGCTATAAAGTCTCCGGTGCAACCGACGTCATTTTGGCTCATGGAAGCGTCGCGTCGGCGGCCCGGTCCGCAATTGACGATCTTCGTGCTGATGGCGTAAAGGCTGGGCTCATTCGGCCAATAACGCTGCGACCACTAGATACCAAGGCTATTCGCTCACAAATTAAAAATGCGCAGAGAGTTTATGTTATTGAGTCTGCTTTTGAACAGTTTGCCCGACTCTTAGTATATGTTGTTCCGGAATTGGCCAGCAAAATGATTAAAGTATTCAAACCGGCCGTTGGTTTCACCCCGGAAGAAATTTATAAAATTGTCAAAAATAATAAACAATGAAAAAACTAGACGAGCAATTTGGTATGCCGGCATGCTTCAATGTTAAGTCGAAGCCGAGTTTGTTTTGTCCTGGCTGTGGCGAAAGCATGATTCTAAAACATCTTGGCAACGTTATAGACTCGGAAAAAATTGGGTCAAAAACCACATTGGCAATTGATATCGGCTGCACGCTCTTGTCCTGGAATTACTTTAGTTTTGATACCATTCAAACACATCATGGTCGCTCGGTCCCGGTTTCTGTTGGTTATAAAATGGCAAACGGCAAGAGAATTGTAATTGCGCTAATGGGCGATGGTGGCGCATACGCTATTGGCCTTCAGTCTCTTCTGCACGCCGCGTTTCGCAATGATCCGATATTGGCGATTGTTATTAACAACACCGAGTATTCAATGACCGGCGGGCAAATGGCCCCAACCTCCTTGCCTGGCGAAATTACCGCCACTTCCCCATTCGGCAAAAATGCTAGTATTTTTGGCCCAGCATTTCATGGTCCAGAACTTGTACGCCAAATTGCCGCTCCAGAAGCTTTTATCGCACGCGCCACAGTTTCCAACCCAACTATGATGGAGACTGCTATCGCTAGGGCAATAAATAATCAAATTGAAAATAAGAGTTTTTCAATGGTAGAGATTCTTTCAATTTGCCCGACAAATTGGAAGATGAATGCTTCTGAAAGTTTTGAATTCCTAGCCAAGCTGGAAAAAGTTTATCCTGTCGGTGAAATTATCAAAAATAGATCAGTTAAAGATTCCGAACCTATCTCCAAATAACATTATGAAAAATGAAATAACAAAAATTGTTCTTGCTGGTGAAGGTGGCCAGGGCATTCAAACAATTGCCAAGGTTTTGTCGACCGCTCTTGTGTCTGCTGGCTTTTTCGTCAGTTACATTCCCCAATTCGGTCCTGAGCAACGTGGAACCCCTTCGGTATCTTTTATCCAATTTTCCAAGTCAGAAATTACCTATCCCAAATTCGATACCGCCGACATTGTAATGGTTTTACGCCGACGGGCCATTAAAACCATTGAAGGCTATATTGGATCGAGGACTCAACTACTTTTCGATTCATCTACAATTTCTAGGCAAAAATTTTCTCTTAATAACTCCAGAGTTTTTGCAATACCCGCTACTAAACTTGCTGAGGAGCAATTTGGCAATAAAAATCAAAATATTTTAGCTCTCGGAGTCTTGGCGAATAATTTTCTTGATTACCCCAAAAACGCGATGTGGGAGATAATTTCTACTCAGTTAGGAAAAAAGTTTGCTAAAAATAAGGATTTAGCAGACAAATCAAAGCTAGCTTTTGATTTTGCATATGATTTTCAACTTGAAACTAAGAAATTTACTAAGCCAGAGTATGATACTTGCGATGAAATAGTTATTAGAAAGAATTCGCAACGAACGGCTGTTATTGTGCCAAAGTATTGCAAGGGTTGCGGAATTTGCGTACTTAAATGTCCGGTTAAGGCACTGTCTTTTGGCAAAACACTAGGTGTTTATGGCACACCTATTCCTGATATTGATATCGAAAAATGTATAGCCTGTGGAAATTGTTTCCGTTTTTGCCCCGATTCGGCTATTAGAGTTATTAAAAAATAATCTGTAAATGGAAAAACTCACAATTGCTGAAATTGACGACGTGCGAAATAGCGGTTTTCGGCCTCAAGTTGTTGGTTGTTTTATAAATGATAGAAAGATTCTATTTTTATATAAAAAAATTTACGATCTTTGGCAATTACCTCAGGGTGGAATTGACAATGGTGAGGACATTGATGATTCATTTACACGGGAAATGACAGAAGAGCTTGGCGGAAAGTTTTCAGCCTCGGTAGCAAGCGATATAAGCCTGGTTGGTAGCGATGAAATTGATTTTCCAAAGCAAACTCAGAATTCACGCGAGCTAAAAAATGATGAAGGAGAAATTATTTTTATGAAAGGCAAGCAATACTTCTTTATTGCTGCAACCTCCGACACCTCGGAAATTGATATTACAGAAACTGAGTTTGATGACTATAAATGGGTCACACACGCAGAAGCATTGGTTCTGTGCAATGAAATGTACCAACAGGGCAAGAAACGAATAACTCTTAATGCACTTAGCCAGATAAAAAGTTTAGGGTTGATATAAGCTAATTTAGGTGGAGGCTAACGTGGTTTGGTACTGGTGGCTGATTACTGCGATAATTATTGCGATTCTGCTTTGGTGGGCCTTTAACCAATCAAAGTAGTTGCAGTTGAACTTGAGCTCAATTTGTGCTAATATTTTATCAACGATTGATTTTTGGGCCCATAGTTTAGTTGGCTAGAACGCTTCGCTGGCAGCGAAGAGGTCAGCGGTTCGAATCCGCTTGGGTCCACCAAACACGACACCCCCCTTATTTAAACGTAATAACTCGGTGTAGAACACACTAATCTGGGTGTTCAAGTAGGTACTTCCGTTCCAGTGCAGTCCAGAGGGGAATATTGAACACAAGAGCATTCTCTTCTGTTGCAGATTGGATTTTTCGAAGGTTCGTGTAACATTGTCCAGCTTTGATTTCACAAATAAAGTGATGGCTTCCAAATTATACTTTTGGATCATGTCATCATTTTTTGTTATCTGAAGGATTTTTATCTTATCTTGGACAATCTGGTTCTGCTCTTTGAATATATCGTCCGAATAAACTCCGGAGATATTCTTTTCTATTAGCGACTGTCGGAACTCGTAAAGCTTTTTTAACTCGATATCAGCGACATCCCGTCTTTTCTGTAATGAAGAAAGTCGTTCGTAGTATTTTCTGCGCAGCCAGGCGTTGAACAGATCAACAGATTTGTCATGAAGTTTAATCCCATCAAGTGTCTTTGTTGTTTCTTCGTCGATTTTTGCCTTAGAAGTATTTAAACCCTTACACTTGTTAAGACAGAAATAGAAAGCATAGTGTTTTCGTTTTCCTTTGCACCAACCACCAGTCATCGAAGCGCCGCATTTTGTGCATTTTACAATACGCCTGAGTGGAAAATCAGGGTTATCGACATTTCTTCTGGTCAATGGTGAAGCAATCTGAGTATTTCGACCGTCAAGGATTGATTGCACCTTATAAAACTGTTCTTCGGTGACCATGGCAGGATGCTGCCCTTGAACTTCGAGCTCGTATTTCTTCGAAATGATTTTGCCGGTGTAGAATTTATTGCGAAAGATGGCATTCATCGTTTGTGGACGTAGAATGTGATCTTTCTTGTTGTTTCTACGACCTCCTTTCATTCCTTGCTTAATAAGAAGGTCAGTTATCCCTCGAAGAGATTTTGTGCCGGTTGCCATTAAATCCCAAGCTTTTTTCATTTGATCGAATGTTTCCGGATCTTTGATCGCATAGCCGTTTCGGTTAAGATATCCCATCGGGACATAGCCATTGCTTAGGCCAGCCAAGAATCTGGCTCTCATGCCGTTCTTAGACCGCTCAGAACGTACATCATTGTCCATCTGTGCGAAACCTGCCAGCATGGTCTCTACAAACTTTTCTGTAGGCGAGTTACCTGTTGGCTCCGTGGCTGATATGAGTGCGATCTCGCACTCGGCAAGCTTTTTTCTAATTGCCAGATAATCAGCCGTTTGTCTTGAGATTCTATCCAAGCGATAGACGATAACAACTCCGATCTCCCGCTTGTTTTTTCTGCAGTATTCCAGTAACTCAACCAATGCCGGTCGACCGGTAATTGTTTTGGCTGATCGACCTTCTTCTCGAAAGACTCGATCAACTTCAATTTTCATTCGCTCAGCTTCTTTTTTGCAAATGTTCTCTTGCGTTTCTAGTGAATAATTATCAACCTGCTCTTCGGTTGAAACTCGCAAATAGATAACTGCTTTACCTAAATCAGCCAAACTTTTTTTCGATAACGAATTGTCCATCTATCCCTCCTTTAATAATTGCATTAATGTTTTGTCATTGAAAATATTTTTCTCAAATTCATCGAGCCATGAATCTATGAGATATTCAAATTCGACTAAATATGTTTCAAGTTCCGGGTCTGACAAAGAAGTCGCAAGATCTCCAAGGATTCTTCTTGCCCTTTGAAGATTGTTCTCATCTTTTTGTGACGGGAAGATATTACTGAGAGTTCTTTCAAGCGATTTTCTATCCGAGACAGCAAAACTGTTTTGTATGTTTGTTGTAGCGTTCTTTGAGAGGTCAATTGCAAATTTGGCAGCTGTTTTACTTTCAACAGCCATGTTTTGCAGATCCGTGAGTTGCATTTGATCTAACATTGAACACCCTCCCAAGTGTGTATATATAAACAGTATACTAAGTATATATGCACAGTGTCAAGAGGGTGTTCAAATAATTCTATTTAAAATAGTAAGTACTAGATAAGTAAATTATTAGTTGCCAGTTAGGAATGTCATAGGATTGACCGGTATGAATTAATCGGATTAATCCACGCACACACAGATAACAAAAAGCTTCCATGATTGAAAGCTTTTTGTTGGAATAGCAAGCTTTTAAAGGAAACAAGATTTCGTCGCTTGTCTGCCTTTAATCGCTCCCGCAAAGCGGCTCTTGATATGCCCGTAAGCCACCGTTGTTTTTGACCGCACGAGGCGGGTTTAATGCGCAACCATGTTTCCGAAGTAAACTTCGAAAAATACCAACTCTCACTATTCCTGCTCCATCATATCAAGTATTGCAATAAATTTAAATTTTGAAAATATTTGTCAAGGATTGCTGAGTTATCAGAATTTTATTCTGAAAGCCAAAACCAAAATTTGTTTATCAGCTCCTGCTCTAAATCATGACAGTCGGCATGTGAAAAAACACCCAGAAACGAATTCAGTGATTGTTTAAGTTTTTCTTCGCTAATTTGCCCATTTTTGAATTCCTTAACCCTGTTTTTGAGCTTTTCAAATATCCTTTTCCTGGTTTTTGTTCTGACTAAGCGATGATGAGGCAAAATCACATAGCCGAGAAAGTCAGCACCTTGCTGATATTTACGGATTGAAACTTTTTCCGGATGTAACTTGAGTTTCAGATTTTCATTAATAAACGATTCAATTTTCGGCAATAAGTCCTGGAGATATTCACGATTATCAGATACGACAACAAAATCATCAGTATACCGGCAATAATGCTTGACTTTTAATTTATGTTTTACAAACTGGTCAAACTCATTCATATATACATTAGCGAAGAGTTGACTGGTTAAATTGCCAATGGGAATACCTACCCCCAAGCAGCCGAAGGCTGCTCTTTCTTTCTCTCTCTCTCTGGATTTTCGACTCGAAAATCGAACAGTTGTAATTGTGGTTGATAGTCGGTTTTTGAACCAAAACTGCCAATGATTTCCTTAATCAGCCAATTAAAATCTTCATCTTTAACTTTTCGCTGAATAATTTCCAATAAAATCCGATGATCGACCGAACCAAAGAATTTTCGTATATCGCATTTCATAACAAAGCAATCTCGGGTATAGTTTCTGCTAACCTCCCGGATTATTTTTTCTAGATAATCAACGCCCTTGTGATTTCCCTTTTCGTCACGGCAAGAAAAAGAATTTGAAATGAATGTCGGCTCAAACATCGGGTATAGAATCTGAAAAACGGCATGATGTAAAACTCTATCTCTGACCATTGCCTTGTTAATTTCTCTTAATTTCGGGTCGGTAATATAGAATGACCGATAGACACCGTGTTTGTAACTGTGGTATTTTAGATCACGGTAGAGTTTAAAGATATTTTCTTCCAGCCCAGCTACGAATTCTAAAACATCGGTCTTGCGGAGTTTGCCTATTTTAAACTCATCCCAAGCGGTGAACAAATTGTTCGGGTTGATAATTTTTTCAAATATATTTTTGTAATATTTCATATGAAAGGAACCTATGCAGGAATTTGACATCCCGATTTTTAAAAAGGCTTATGAATTATATAAACAATTCCACACTCTCGGCACCAAAGTGCCAAAACAGGATCGCTACTCAATATTTCTCAAATCAGAAAATTATCTTTTGAAAGTTATTGAGGGCATTCTCAAGGCCAGCCAACTTGGTAAGGACGAGAAACTTCCATCTCTGATAGATGCCAGTTCCAACCTCAGCTTGTTAAAGGTTTTTGTCCGTTTGATGAAAGATGTTAAAACAATAGAGCTTAAAACTTATACATCGATTGAAATGGATCTCGACGAAATCGGTCGTATGCTCGGTGGCTGGATTAAATCAACCAAAGAATAGCCACAAAAAGAACAAGAAAATACGCTTGATCCGCTGTTTGGCGGACTGGGCGTATTTTCTTTAATTAAGGAGAGACTTCGGGAGGAAAGCCGAGGCTGAGCCATAGTTGGCGTTGGTATTGCTGACCCAGTTGGTGTTGAACTTGACCTTGCCGTCGTTGAAGTTGAAGTACGGCGCGTTGTCGAAGTCGCCATCGGCTTCCGGTAAATTGCCCTCTGCCCATCTATGTGCACTGAAAATTGAATTTTGCCTTTAGCTCTCCTCGGGAGAACCAAACTATATATTCTCTTTTCTGTATTTTATTTGGCAGCAGTCGCCGAAGCGACACCTGCACCAGGCAAGGGCAAGCAGTATCTCCTCAACACAGATGCACTTTTAGTATCCGTAAACACTAAAATTCCGATCTGTTTTGTTGACTTGAAATTTCGGCGACAGCAATCCTTAGACGACTGTGCATTAGCCTACTTTCGTTTAGAGTATATACCATATTTACTTAATTTTGCAAAAGAAAACGGGCTACCAGTATGGTGACTGGTAGCCCGGATGTGTCGAACCGCCTATCGGCGGTACCCGAGAGACAAGTATCAAGATGCCAAAAGTCTCAAGGGATTTAAGAAACAAGGTACAAACTTCTACTGCGGGAGGAAAGCCGAGGCCGAGCCATAGTGGGCGTGGGCACTGCTGACCCAGTAGGTGCTGAACCGGACCTCGCCGTCGCCGAAGCGTAAGTACGGCGCGTTGACGAAGTCGCCTCCGGCCCCCGGACTGAACTCATCGCCGGCGCAATCCATGTGCAACTGCTCCCAGCGGACAAACCGCTCGGGGTGAGTCAGTACAATGGAGCCGATCATCAGTGAGCCGAGACCGAACTCATTGGCGCTCATCACTTCACGTGCCCGACGAACGGACTTGCCGCGGTGGCGAAGCCCGAGCTGGGCAGCGATGATCAGGATGTCGCCCTTCTGGGTCTCGGTGATCTGGGCCAGCGCCTCGGCTGTGCGGATTGCAACCCGCAACTGTGTCGTCGTGATCTGGCCTTCGCGGTAGTTGTAGAACTTCCGCGATGCCGCGATCTTGGCGTGGATCAGGCTGATTCCGGCGCAGTTCTGCTCGGCGGGGTCTGCCAGATTGGCAAAGTGCTTGGCAGCCAGTGCGACGGGCGACGGGATGGCAAACCATCCTTCGGCACCTTCGGGAAGAGCTGGTAGGTTCATTGCGAACGCGAGGGCGGAGGCCGGGTCGAGGTCGAGCATCTTGGCGAGTGCCGTGATCTGTTCCTCGATCGGCTTCGGGCCCTTGTACTCAGGTGGGTAGGTGTAGTTGGACGCCGTCTCTTCGCTCGCGAACTGGTTGGAAAGCGACAGGCGCTTGACCAACTCGATCATGCCCTGCTGCAATTCGCCAGCGCGGTGCACGATCTGCTGGAGTCCATCCTCGTCCAGTCCGGCCCTATCCAGACCGACTGCGCAGTTGCGCAGCACTTCACGACGTTTTGGGTGCGTCACGGACGGGATCAATGCCTCATTGGACATCGTCATCATCCTTCCACTATGTGATCTGCCTGAAGGCAGGCTGTGTCCCTTGTCTGGAACAAGCATTTTGATAACAAAGTGATTATTAGCAAAATGCTTGTTCCAATCTTGTAAAGGTACATAAATTAACTTTGAATCATACCATATCAGAGAGAAAAAGTCAACATTCGTGTAGGTTTTATCTCTGAGCCTGATTCTGTATCAATATTATCACAATATTACGGATTTCCAGTCAAAAATGTTCTCGGGTTATCAGGCATGGCATATATATTGATCCGAAAATGGAAATGCGGACTCGTTGATCAGCCGATTGAACCACGAGTGCCGATAAAGTCTATCCAAAAAGCGTATATGGGGTTGATAAGTTTAAAGTTCAATAAGGCTCGTTTTCTTCAACTCATTTCGCGACAATCTCGTGCCTCGCTAGACGCTTATTCGTCTTGAAATCTTGCCTTGAAAACAGGAATCAAGGCTTGGTTGGTTGTGCTTCTTCATGCGCTTCGCACACTCTTTCAGAGAGTGCTTGCTTATTCATCCGCACATCATTGCTCACTCAGCAACTTTTACTCCAATTGCATTTACGCAAAAGATACTGGCTCGCGAATACACCAGATAATTATGGAGATTTCTCCCGCCATGTCTTCCAATTGTATAGAACAATGGCTGTTTCGCCTCAAGGTCGTTCATCTCGTGGGGTGCTCCACCTTGACCCGAATTCAGCCATTGTTCTGTTCTATGTCTAGACAGGCGGTAGGTCGAATCGCAGAGGGTATTAATAATAGGAGGATAATATGGAATTAGAGATTGTAAAGAATGCAGAAATAGCAGACAAAAACGATGTGTTTAGAAAGTTAGGCTTCGGGGTTACGATGACTTGCGGAGCAGCTGACTTACCTGATGTCATTGGGTTAATGCAAAAGGTCAGAGATTTTAACGATTTTAGCGAGGCCAATGATCCTTATTTTGAGCACGATATGGGTAAGATAGAATGGCATGGTGAAAAGGTCTTCTGGAAGATTGATTATTACAACGACCAGTTGACCTGTTTTGAGGATCCGCTCTCACCGACCTGCAAGCGTGTGATGACCGTCATGTTAGCCGAAGAGTACTGATCAATTAGGCCTGGGAGCCTTTAAGTTCTCAGGCCTTTTTTGTGGTCAAAGTTCATACTTCATCATACTTCTCTACATAAAACATAGGGCTCGAGATCATTGACTATTTGAGCTTTTTGGAATAAAGTGATTGCGGATAGAACATCACTGACAGGAGGTCGATTAAGGTGCCTCACGCAATATTGATGGACACTACAGGGCTACCATATCTCGATGCCTGTAGAATCATCGAAAATGCGGGCTGTTATGGCCTGCCCAGCGTAGAAGAGTGGTTCTTTCATTTTCTCAGGCGATTCGACCGAGTAGCACTTCGGATCGAATTTACCGAGACTTTGATGAACATCGACCAGATAGAACAATTTCTGGCCGACCTGACGAAGACAGGGATCATGGCGATCCATGGTAAGGAACTTGTCGAATACGAGCTCCTCGACGTCAACGTCGAAGACGAATTCTGGCTCTATCATCGTCACCCAACTAAGGGCCTAGTGAAGCTCTGTAGAACGGAAGATGTCTACACCGGAGAGAAGTTACCCTATCTGCCAAGGCAACGTGCCAAAGAGGAGCCACCTTCAGCGAGTCAGGAAGAAGTGCCGGAACCACATCAGAACTACTAGCGGCAATAACCGCTAGCCCCCATCGTCCGCAGCTTACCCAGCTACGGGCGTTTTTTTATCTTAATTAAAAGTAAAGAGAGCTGATCGGTGCGTTGATCAGCTCTCGGATAGGATAGCAACCGCCTGAGCAGTCGCCTTAAATGATGGCGTGCGCCGACCCCCTATGCGAGGAGCTCAGCGCAGCAGATGCGTCTCTGGTTTTTTCCCACACGCGTGTGAAAACACCAACTTGCACGCTGTGCAACAACTGATTGATCTTGGACTCTAGGGTCCAAATTAGGTCTACTATTTTGGTCAACCCCATGAAGGCGGCGCTTAATAGCAGGTGGCTAAGGTTGCTGATCAATCAGCTTCGCGTGTCAAACGACACTGTCAGCCCAAAGGCTTCTCCCTTCCAGTGCTCGAGCTACATCTGCGACTAATTTCAAACTAGCAAATTATAAAATAAAAGTCAACAAAAAATGGAAACCACTAACAGTTTGTAGGTTTCCATTTAGCTAGAGAACAAAGATTATCCCCAGATCTCAGCGTCTATTCTATCCTCCCGAATATCATCATTGGTTGTCAACCAAGTAAACAGAGCTTTCTCTAGTCAATGGCAGTAATTTACTGTAACAACACGGTAATTTCGGCGATTTCCTTAGCAGGAACATCAAGGAATGAGATCGAACTTAACTTTTTGTCTTTCTTTAGTATTTGCAAAACCAATGCATAACCGAGATCGTAGCCCGACCATTTTCTAATTTTGAGTTTTTCAGAACCTCTTGAAAACCAATCGCTATAAATTTCATCGTCAATTTTTTTGTCTAAAATAGGAGATATTTTCTTTAATAGTTTAATTGCCTCTGTTTTATCAATTTTTGAAACCCAGACGGGAGGTAGCCCATAGGTTTCGTAGACAAATCTATCAGCCAGCCCTTCGCTTATCAGGCATTCCAAAACCGTGTCTTCGCCAGTCTTGATACCGGATTGCCGTCGTGCCAGGTGATAAAGCTCATGAGCTATAGTTAGTTTAATGTAGTCAAAATCCAAATGAGGATTAAGTAAGTCGACAGATATTTCAATAAGCGAACCGGAGGGGCAGTAACCTCTGGCGCCGTTTAAGTCCTCCAACTCTTCTGATTTAGAAACCAAATAGATTCCGATTTTAGCATCCTTAAAATCTATCCGCTCAGAACATGCGTCAACAATTTTTTGAATCCAGTGTTTTGTGTATGGAGCCGATAGTGCCAGATATTCTTCGATTTCAATTTCCATATTAAGCCTTTCTTCTTATAAATATATCAAACCTTCTCCCAGATGTCGCCGGTTAGACCATGCTCCTTAAATTTATCAATTGTAGTTAAGTGAATAATCAAGGATTCCCCGTCCATTTCGATAAACTTTCTTTTCAAATATCGCTTAACATAAATTAAGGTACTAACATCCGGGCAAATCATAATAACTGTGGGAAAATCTTCGCTGGTTTCACCTTCCCATTCGCTGCTGTCGTAAAAATCTAGGTATTTTCTTATTCTTGGCCTCAGTCTCTCAATTGGTACATCGGGAAGAATTTCCAAAAAATAATGCTCCGTGTCTTCGTTACTTTCTTGTTCGATGTAAGCGCTGGGCAAAAGATCCCCGAGGAATTCGCCTAAACTGTGACTCGGGTAATCGCTGGCAATTGCCATTGTAAACTTTGCCTTGTCGTCTTTGCGGTTTGAAAGATCGAGATAAACATCGACCAGCAGTAATGATTGGCTGATAAAATTCTCCGATCGCTTGTTTTCATAATACAATTTATGCAATTGCTTTTGGTCAAATCCTTTTGATTTCAGAAAGTGTACTCCTGCTTTAATCAGATAGTAGACTGCCGGTTTGGTCTTTTCTGGAAATGTTTCAATATAAATGCGACCGATATATTCTTTGTTTGCTAGATCACTTAATAAATCGTTTGTTGCTCTACGATCTTTGTGTTTTAGAAATTGTTGAATTTGGGGACGGTTTAGAAATCTGAATTGAAATAGTAGGTGGAGAATCTGTTGTTGTTTTTTAGTTATGTTTGGTGAGTTGGTCATTTAGTTTGATGATGAAATAGTTTGTAGTTAGTTATATACTTTTTTACCAATCCATACCTACACCATACTTGTATAGGTAGGGATCAAAATATTTAACGATTTTGATCTCAAAAGGTATTGAATTTCTACTCCCGCCGCGGGAGTAAATTACTGCCAGTTTGTTTGGTATCTTTTGATTTGTTTTCTCGCGGTTTCACAACCTTTGCTTTTGCCGTTTCGGGCTTTTTAACAGTTGCCTTTTCTTTAGGTTTTTCTTTGCGTTGCTTTGTCTGGTTAATAATTGTTGCGTATCTTTTTCTTGATTCATTAATCACAAGTTCCGCTGTTTTCTCACTGCCTTTAACGGTAAAGTTGTCCGCTTGTGCTAAAAATGTGTCCTGGGCCTGGCCGACTGATATTTTCATATAGAAGTTATAAAGCGGAAGGTTACCGATCTCGTGTTTTGAGACTTCGGGCGAAAAGATCGGTAAGATAAATTGCTCGTCTTCGGGGTTGGCTGTTTTAAAACAAATGACCGTTGCGACATTGGCCAAGATGACTTTAATAATGTCACGGTCTTCAATTTGAGAAATTGATTGATGGGCCAGGATTGTTGCCAGCCGATACTTTCTGGCTTCGGATACCAGTTCGGAAAAAGACTGGGTGGCAAAGTTTTGAAACTCATCGACATAGAGAAAGAAATCATTCCGCTCTTCTTCGGGCATTTGGGCTCTTTTTAATGCCGCCAGCTGAATCTTGGCAATAACCAGGGAGCCAAAGAAACTTGATTCATCCTCGCCGATTTTCCCCTTGGACAAATCACAAAGCAGAATCTTTCCTTCGTTCATTATTTGATCGAAATTGATGGTGCTTTTCGGTTGTGTCAGTATATTGTAATTGATCGGCGAGCCTAATATCCCACCGATTTTGTTGGTGATTGGAGAAATGACATTGTTTCTTTGCATGCTGCCCAGTTTCTCAAATTCGTTTAACCAGTAATCTTTTAATATCTTGTTTTCCAAGCCCTTAATAATTTCCTTGCGGTAGCTTTTGTTTGTCAGAAGATCCAGAATTGTAGCCAGCGTCGGGTCCGGAGTTTCCAGAGCGGTTAGAATTGTATTCCGTAGGACATATTCCATTCTTGGACCGAAGAACTTTTTATCGTAGAACTTTTGAATAATGGAGATTATACTGCTGGCCACTAATGACTTTTGTTTCTGCAGTTGGCTTGCAGTTAACAAATTATCTTTAGGCAGTTCGAGCAGATTTAAAGCAATCGGATAAGCATCATCATCGGGAGCAAACCAAACCACATCATTGATTCGCTCTTTGGGAATAACCGACAATATTTTTTCGACCAATTGTCCGTGAGGATCAATCACAGCCAGGCCTTTACCGTTTATGATGTCCTGATAAATCATGGTAGATAGCAAGGTGGTTTTACCGGAGCCAGTAGCACCCAAAATATATGTATGGCGTCTTCTCTCATTTAGAGTCTGCCCGACAACAGTTTCCGTTCCACCGTAGCTATTTTTGGCGAAGACATTATCAAATTCCGGATTGGTTTGTTTAAAAGATAATGGAGCCGGCAAAGGCTGGTTCTTGGATTTAACCAGATCCTCAGTCTTGGTTGTTTCGGTATACGGAAAATGATAAATATCGGTCAGCTCCGAAGCGGACAGGATAGGGTTATTTGAGAGCGATATTTGTCTGCTTACTAGAGCCAATTTCGGTTGCTGAATAAGCGAGAATAGGCTTTTACCTTTCAAAACCAAAGCTTGATAAGTACTGCTCAGTGATCCGAATGAAGCCAGGAAACCGGAGACTCTGGAATTGCATCCTTCCTTGTCATCGGAACAGATTAACAGCCGAAGTGAAGTTTCAAACATTGGTTTGTCAATTTTTTCCTTAACTGCAACTTGGAGTTCTTGTTCTCTGGGAGATAGAGAATCTTCGATTACAATCACTTTCGCCTCGTTTTTGAAGAAAGGCACACTCTCACCCTTTGTATCCCAAAGAGCTATTGGCAGGCTAACAAAAAAGACGACAACCGCTTTGATAAAATTCGCAATGGCAATGAATATTATTTGAAAAACTTTAAGCGTATTCAATATGTGATTGACGAAAAGTTTATCGTCTAGAGTTTGCTTATTATAAATTCGCTGTTTGATTTTATTGATATGCCGGACAACCGAGCTATGGCTGGATTTGGTAATTGGAGAGACAACTACTTGAAAAACCATCAGTTCATCGGGCTCCAGTTTGGTCATGTTGCCGGTTAGATACGCAATCGGGTCATGTTCTTTGAGGGTTTTTGATTCCTGCAAGGGCAAAAGATAATCATTGGAGAGTTTAAGTTCGATGATGCGGTGTCTGACAGAATTTTTATTTTTCTTTGGCGGATTAAGGTCAGCCGGTAGATAATCTTTGATTTTGTTGATTTTTAGTCCGGGCAAATATGACAACAAACTTTTCTGAATAGACGAAGAATCGGAATCCGGCACAGTTAGTATATATCTGATTCCTTGTTCTTTGGAGGCGACAATCTCGAGCGCATATTGTTTCTTATGCCCAATTATTTTATGAATAAATTTTTGCTGTGTTGCCAAAGAGTGAAGCAAGGTAAATAATTGCTCAGTTGTGTTAGCGGTTATGGTTGTGATTGAGGGAAAGGTTAATTCCAGAAAAATTAAAGGTTGTTTTTTAACAAGGAATCGCCAGCCGAATTTGCGAAGCAAAAATAAAAGAATCAAAACAATGCAGATGACAGCTAAAATGATAAGAAAATGAGCCAGCGAGTTCGAACTACTGGAACCGGTGGATCCGATCGAACTTATGAAATTGAAAAACGATAGTTTCCAACCAATCGGTCCGGGTATTGTGACTACAACCAAAAAGATCTTTTGTAAAAGAGTTAATGGAGTATGATTCTGGATTGCGTGTAATAGATCTAGAGCAAACTTATTATCATTTGGAGAAGGAGTATAGGCCGTTAAAAAACTGCCTTGAAATGTTGAGATCGAAGGTAGTGTTGAGCTTGCAGGAGGCAAATGAGGATCGATTGGGCCTGTTGGCACATATTCTCCCTCCCCTCCACTTTTAATCAAGCAATTGACGAAATTTACAGCTTGTTTGCGTACAAGCGCAATCTAGCAAATCTAAACTGAAAAAGCAAGGATCCAGTCAGGATTCAATCTGATTTTTCATAACAGCCATAAATTGGTGGACTGGACAAAAAAGTAAAGAAGGAGCTTAATTAAACACAGCGGTAAATCTTTATTTTTACCCTGTAAAGTGGTACGCTGAAAGCAACAAAATCGTAAACAGACAAGGAACAAAGATGGCAAATGCAAATATCATCAACAACAAGGAAAGAAAGCTACGCGATAGAATTTCCGAACTTACTTCTAAGAGCCAGGAGCTTAAATTTCTAGTTGGTTTTTTTTACTTTTCTGGCATTGCTGAACTTTTTGAATGCCTCAAACTTAACCCTAGTATAAAGTTGAATGTACTCGTTGGCCTTAATGTTGATCAGTTAACAGATCAACTGGTAGAACTTGGATTACAAGCCAAAAACGATTCCGAAAGAGCCAATAACTACATTGGTTCTGTAAAAACAGCCACTTCTCACAAAGAACTAGATTCAGAAGCGTACTATGAACAAATTAGATATTTCATAGATTCAATAAAAGAAGGCCGCTTAATAATTAGAAAAACAAAAGAGCCAAATCATTCAAAGTTGTATATATTCAAAATGAATGAAGACTCAAAAATAATCCGAGAATCTATTTTTATTACCGGAAGTAGTAACCTAACCAGGGCTGGTCTTGTCTCTCAAGGAGAATTTAATTTAGAGGTTAGTGATAGCAATTCGAAAGAAGCTGAAGATTTTTTTGATGAACTGTGGGAAAGCTCGGTGAAGATTACAGAAAATGATGTTATAAAAGAAAGACTTATCAAAACACTAGAGCAGGAAAGCATTGTAGCAAAAATTACTCCGTTCGAAGCATTTGCTTTAGTGTTAAGAAATTATGTTGAATATACCAAGCAACAAAAAGCCGAGCAAAGTCTAAAATTGATTTTAGAAGATGCTGGTTACAAACCTTACCAATATCAGGTTGACGCTGTTACTCAGGCTCTTGCCATGATTGAACGATATAACGGTGCTATTATCTGTGATGTTGTTGGTCTTGGCAAAAGTGTAGTTGGTTCTTTGGTTGGCAGAATGATAAACAAAAAAGGCCTAATTCTTTGCCCTCCTGGTCTAATAGGAGACACAAACAACAAGTCTGGTTGGAAAAAGTATCGCAAAGATTTTGGACTGTATTCTTGGGAGATAAAGTCATCAGGGAATTTGGAAGACGCATTTGATTACGTCCAAAACAATGATGTTGATGTAATAATTATTGATGAAGCCCATAGATTTAGGAATCAAGATACTAGAGATCATGAATTATTAAGAGGTATATGCAAAGATAAAGTGGTCATTTTAATGACAGCTACGCCATTTAATAACTCTCCGGCTGATATATATTCACTGCTTAAGCTATTTATTATTTCTGGTAAATCGGAGCTTACTTTAAACGATGATCTTGACGTTGAATTTTCTCATTACAATAAAGTATTCAAAGACTTGTCATATATTAAAAAAAATATCCGGTCTTCAGATGAAAACAAAAGAAAACAGGCGGAAGCAAAGTATCGTTCGCTTTTCGGCGAAAGAGAAATTTCTTTTGAGAAAGTTGACAAAGATGTTCTTGGGAGGGCAAAGAGTTTAGCCGAAAGAATCCGATCTGTGATTGAGCCAGTTACTATACGAAGAAATAGGCTTGATCTAAAAAATGACCCGGTTTACTCTAAAGAAGTAACAGAATTGTCGGAGATAGCTGATCCTCCAGTTGAAGAATTTTATGAGCTTACCGAAGCACAATCTAAATTCTATGATGAAGTTATTGAAGATTATTTTAGTGAAAACGGTAAATTCAAAGGTGCTATTTATCAGCCATTTCGTTATCAAGAAGGGATTGATACCGATGACGTTGAAGCTTTGGGCCAGGAAGGTAATAGACAGTCTTTGATTCAGAAAAACTTGTATGATTTTATGAAAAGGCTTCTTGTAAAACGTTTTGAGAGCTCTTTTGGCGCGTTCGAAAAGAGTATAAATAATTTTGAAAGGGTAACCAAACTTTGCATTGACTTCGTCAATAAAACTGGCGAGTTTATTCTCGACAGAAAACTTATTGAAAAAATATCGCAGGATGATATTGAAGAGGTTCAGAAAAAACTTGACGAATATACCGAAGTCTTAGAAAAAGGAAATTATCCCAAATCATATCAGAGATATAAAATCGACGAATTCAAGCAAAAAGATAAATTTTTAGAAGACATGCAGTCCGATCTCAATATATTTGCAGAACTTAAGCAAAAGATACAAGATCTAGATCTTGTCGCAAACGATCCGAAAATTGAAAAGTTAGAAGAATCTATAAACAAAATTATATCTGGCGGTATTGATAACGTTAAGAACAGAAAAGTTATAATTTTCACCGAGTATCTTGATACTGCAAACTACTTAAAACCAATCCTTGAAAATTTATTTCCTGGGAAAGTACTTTCTGTAACAAATGACCTGAATTCAAAGATTGATGATGTCTTAAAAAACTTTGATGCAGACTACAAAGAGCAGGAAGACACCTATCAGATTCTACTAGGAACAGACAAAATGTCTGAAGGTTTTAATCTAAACAGGGCTGGATCTGTCATCAATTATGATATACCTTGGAATCCGACCAGAGTGATTCAGAGGGTGGGTAGAATAAACAGAATAGGCAAAAAAGTATTTGAATATTTATATATTCACAACTTCTTCCCGACTTTGAAAGGTGCGGATATCATTAAAAGCCGCCAAATAGCTGCAGAGAAAATGTTTATGATTCACAATGTTTTGGGCGAAGATGCTAAAATATTCGATGCGGACGAGACCCCACACGCTGCTAGTCTATATGACCGAGTCAATGAGAATCCAGAAAACTTGGAACAAGAAAGTTTTCAAACAAAAATCAGACGTGAGTATATGGAACTATGCAAACAGAATCCAAATATAGTAGAAAAAATAGCCAAGCTTCCAAATAGAGTAAAAGTTGCAAAAGAGTATGAGAAAAATATTCTTGTTACGGTTATAAGAAAAGGCTTGGGATTTTTCATCCGTACAACAGACCAATCAGATCTCACCTCTCCTGTTAATGAATGTGGGGTTGACCAATGTTATGAATTGATCAAATGTGAACCAGAAACAACCGGGTTGGATCTTAGTGTTGATTTTTGGAAATCGTACACGAAAATCAGCGACTACAAAGAGAATTTGAGAAGAGCAACTAGCGAACAAAGTGTTGAAGTTCAGGCGAAAAACAATCTCAAATATTTACTAGAGCTTCAAGACGATCAGCTCAACCCTTATAAAAAATTCATTGAAAGCCTTCTTGAAGACATGTACGAATACAAAACTTTATCAGAATATACTCAAAGAACAATTAAAAAACTTAATTTTAGCTCTGATGCAAAATCTGAAGAGTCAATTAAAGATATCAAGGACTTAAAAAAACTTCTTGGCGGTGACAACTATCTCGATTCTATTAAAGAGCGAGCAAATAAGCTAACTCAAGATGTAATCATTTCAATTGAGAATCAAAAGGGTTCAGAATGAAAGAATTTCTTGATCAACTAATTGCTCAATATGATGCAGATAAATTAGCTAGTTTTTTTGAAGCTAAATCTTCGCTCTTTACAAGATCTATGGCAACCTTACCTGACATCCATGGCCAATTAATAACCCAAACCAGAAAAATTGGAGAGATTAATTTCAAAGCATGGGAAAAACTCGTAATTATAGAATCATTTGTAGGACGAGAACTTGACGAAAGAAGCTCAAAGAGAATCCAGTACGAGTTCGCAAAGACATTGTTGAAAAAGTATGATTTCGGAGCTGGCATATTCGTGTTTTTCGATTCATCTGGAAATTTTCGTTTTTCACTAATTTATCCTGAGGCGGTCGGGACGCGTCGGCAATGGTCTAATTTTCGTCGATTTACATATTTCGTAAGTAGACAGTTTACTAATAAAACCTTTTTAGAGAGGATGAGTAGTTCTAATTTTTCCTCATTCTCCTCGGTCAAAGATGCATTTGCTGTCGGTCCAGTTACAGAGATATTCTACAAAGATTTTTTTAATATATATAACAAGCTTGTTAAAGTTGCGGCGGTCAAGAATAGCATAACCGAAGAAAAAGCAAGAGATTTCGTTCTCTTATTCTCAATCCGAACAATCTTTCTCGGATTCATTCAAAAAAGGAATTGGCTCGGTGACGACCAGAATTTCATTCAAAAATTATTTAGCAGCTATCTAAAATCTAAAGTTGAAAATAGATTTTACGAAGATTGGCTCTCTCTCCTTTTCTTTGAAGCACTGAACAATAAGTTCTTTCCTCGGCAACACTTACCAGCAGAAATTAATTCAGCGCTACAGCTTGCCCCATATCTAAACGGTGGCCTTTTTAGAGAGAAGGATGGCTATGACGGAAATGGCTGGTATATTCCAGACCAGGAAATCGGCGAATTTTTTGATTTTCTGTTTTCGCATAGTTTCACGATTGAGGAAAGCTCAATAGATGATTCAGATCTCCAGCTCAATCCGGAATTCTTGGGGATAATCTTTGAACGTATCGTAAATAAGGCTGATGGTGCCGTTTACACACCCCGTACCGAAGTTGACTATATGTGTAGGTTAAGTCTCGTTAAATGGTTGCAAAAGAACCAAACTTCCAACATCAGATCAGAGAACCTCTACGAACTATTCTTCCGTGAAAGTGAGAAGGATAATGAGCAAAAAGTAGGTAGCTTTTCTAAGGTTGAAGCTATAGAAACTTTGGATTTACTCGAGAACCTAGCTATTTGCGACCCCGCAGTTGGCTCAGGTGCTTTCTTGGTTGGAATGATGCAAGTTCTAGATGAAGTTGAAAACAATTTAAGGGAACGTTTCGATCTTGTCCGTCGCGATTCGTTTGACCGAAAAAAGCAAATTATTGGCAACTCTCTTTATGGTGTTGAAGTTAAGGAATGGGCAGTTTGGATCTGTCAGTTAAGGCTTTGGCTCTCTTTGTTTATTGAAGCACCCGAAGAATTAAGAATGTCACAAAAACCTATTCTCCCCAGTCTTGACTTTAAGGTTCGGCAAGGCGATTCTTTAGTTCAACGTGTTGGGTCAAAGCTATTCCCAGTTATTGGCTATAACCAGGCACTTACGAGCTCATTAAAAAAGAAGATAACTGAGTTGAAAACATTTAAAATTGATTTTTTTAATAATAAAACTATTTTTGCAAACTATGATGTTCCTAGACAAAAGGAGCTTAGGATTTATGAGGAAATTCTATCTAATGAGATACAAGAAAAACAAAATGAATTAAAGAGTCTCAAGGGCCAGAAAACTCTCCGAGTAACATCGTTATTTGGTGGTGATGAAGTTCCTCAACAAACTTCACTCGAATTAAACAAAGAAAAAATCGATCAATTGGAAAACGAGATATTGGAACTCTCGGAGCAGAAGAGTGTTTTGCGGAAAGATAAACCTTTGGTCTGGTGTATAGAATTCGCTGAGGTCTTCACTGAAAAAGGAGGCTTTGACATCATTATCGGAAATCCTCCATACGTTAGACAAGAAGATATTGCTGACCCTACGGGTAGAATAAAGGATAAAAAAGAATACAAGGGATTGCTTGCCGAAATGGTTAAGCTAGATTTCCCAAACGATTTTTCCCAAAAGACTAAAATTAATGGCCAATCAGATCTCTATACTTATTTTTATATTCGTGGACTGCGTCTGCTCAACCCTCAAGGAATACACACTTTCATTTGCTCTAACTCTTGGCTTGATGTTGGCTACGGAGTTTGGCTTCAGAAGTTTTTACTGGAACGTGCCCCAGTCGAGCTTATAATAGATAACCATGCAAAGAGAAGCTTCGAAGCTGCTGATGTTAATACAATTATCTCAGTGATACACGCCCCTTTGGCTGACAGAAAAAGAAGTGTTAGCGATGACCATGTCGTAAAATTTATAGCATTTAAAAAACCATTCGAGGAAGTAATATATACTGAAAATTTACTTGCCATTGAAAAGGCTCAAGAAATAACTTCCAATGAAATGTTTAGGGTATATCCGATTACAAATGACAAATTAGAAGAATCTGGTATTGAATTTGAAGATGAAACCCAGGAAAAACTAAAAGTCGGGAAATATATTGGAGAAAAATGGGGAAGTAAATTCTTGCGCGCTCCCGATATTCTATTCACCATCTTAAATAAAGGGAAAGATAAACTTGTCAAATTGTCTGATGTTGCTGTTGTAAGGCGAGGCTTTACTACAGGTGTGAATGAGTTCTTTTATATTAATGAGGAACAAAGTCGTCGTTGGGGTATCGAAAATGAATTTTTGAAGCCAGTAATCAAGAGTCCTCGTGAATGCAAAAGTATTGTGATCGATGCTAAAAAACTCAGCTTCAAGCTCTTTATTTGTAATAAACGCAAAGAAGCCCTGGCTGGTACAAAGGCTTTAGAATATATTGAGTGGGGCGAGCGACAGAAAACAAAAGACGGGGTTTTTTGGAAAGATGTCCCGAGTGTTTCAGGAAGAAGAGACTGGTATAGTTTGGGTGACCGGGTACCCGCAAAAATTAATTTTAACTACTTGATAAGCGAAGTAGGAACTTCATATGTAGGTGAATGTTTCGTAAGTGATAATTTTCAAGAAATCCATACAGAAAAACATATTGAATTATTCCTTAATTCATCTGTATCATACTTGCTTCAACTTAATACCGGTCGAGTTGGATTTGGTGGTGGATTATTAAAGATTCAGACATACGAGGTTAAGCGTTTGCAAGTCATGGAATTAAATATTGTTGGTCTGGAATTGCTGAAAAAGGATAAAGAATCAATATTTTTGGAGTGTGGAATTGACCCCCAACTGAAGATCCCAATCGAGGAACAGGAACCATGTCCGCTCCCAGATCGAGCCAAACTAGATAAAGTAGTCTTCGACGCCCTGGAGCTAACTTCAGAAGAACGGAAGGATGTTTACAGAGCTGTTTGCCGTTTAGTTTGGAATAGGGTAAGCAAGGCAAGCAGCGCCTGAAACAATATTAAATAGAGAAAACAATCCAGGAAAATGATCAGTGCCCTCTAGGTTTTAAACTGTATATAGTATTCTTGTCTGGAGAAAAAACATAAAATGACAACCGAAGATTACAATCTCAACAAATTAATACTAGATGCTGCAATAGGTTTGCTGGGCCTATTGATTGGAGGTGGAGCTGGTATTTTTATTGAAAATAAACTGAGCGTTGTCAAGAAGTTCAAACAGAGGGTCAGCCAAAAGGGCTCTGCCAACCAAGCTAACTCAGCAAATGGTGGCTCAGCTGTTCATGCTGTTAATACTGGCGAAAACACTCAGCAAGGTGCCGGAATCCAGGCAGTGATAACTGATAGTCAAAACACAACATTCAATATATCACCCCGGACTGCAGATGAAAAAGATGCTCTAACCCAAACCGGGAGCAATCCAGACGCATTTACAATTTCTCAAGATGTAGAATTCATCTGTGCAGAGACCAAAAAACTTTTTGAAAAAAATGGTAGATCATTTAACTATATTGATGATTATGCTAGAGCGGAAGACTATAGAGTCAAGGGTCAACATCAGAATTCAGCGACACTATATATAAGAATCTACAGCCAAATAGCTGACCTGATGTCCGAAATTAGTGAGGATGAAACAGCTGACGGGATAAAGCAAGAGATTACCAAATTAACATCATGGAATCTAGACGCATATGGATCTGATGATTTTGACGAGTCAATCAAAAAAATTCAGAGGCAGATGTATAGTTTTTATGCAAAATAGGGAATAATGAACCAAATCAAACTACACAATTCTATCGACTTATTGTTAGCCAGCAGGCCCTCGGATGGGAAGCTGGCTGAATTAAAATTTCTCCTTAAGTCAAATGCTGATGCGAAGAATTACTTCTTTTCCAATGCAAATGAACTCTGGCTAGATTGGCTCTGGAAAAACGATTTTCTGGATGATATTAAAAAGAAAGCTGGAGATCCTACACAATATAACTATCGGATGCCAGAATTAAATTATCTGGTTAGGATGGTTATAAAAGTCCCAGAAAAGGTTGCTGTGATAATCCTAGCTGTTCCGATTTCTATGGGGACCTTTAATCCTGAAGTAATAGACCAATTTTTACATATTTGTGGTTCTTTGCCGGCAAGTGAGTTAGGCAAAGTAGTTCAAAAAATCCGAAGAGAAAACTGGGTCTTACTTATGAAATTATTTAATAACCAAGAATTTGAATACCAAAAAATATTAAGAATACTTGCTGAAGCAAAAAACGAAAAAAGTATTTTAACTCTTGCTGAAACAATACTGTCAGTGAAAACAAAAGAAGAAATCCAGCAACTCGGAAAGCAAGCTGGCTTTGAAAGTCCCTTCTATTTTAATGACCTGGCTTACACAGATATATTCGAATCTCTATTATCTATTAGTAATGAGATGGTAGAGAAAGCGTTTATACTGACAATCAAAACCTTGGAACAAATTGTTTATTTGGGAAGTGAAGCACCCAAAGACTCAACATTCAAAAGAGAAGATTCTTTCTACTTATTTGACTTAGATTTTTTCGCAGCCACACCGGGCAGGAAACACTCATCTTCTCGCGAAAGTGTGTACGAACTAGCCGCTGTAATAAAAGCTTTAGCTAGTAGGCTTATTGTGAACAACAAAAACAATCCTAAAAAAATATTGAAGATTTACGAAAACTATATTCATCCTCTACCTGATAGTCAGCTAATATGGCGAATGCGTTTATTTATCCTGAGCTTAGCTTCTAACGTTTATAAGGAGATTATAAAAGACGCGCTGTTTCGACTGTTCGATGCAGAACACTATAGCGATATTATTGCTGGGACTGAATATGAAAAACTATTGGATAAGTGCTTTGGATCACTCTCTGAAGCAGATAGAAGGGATTATGCAGAAAAAGCTATAGAGTACTTTAACCATCCAGTTGAAAAAGACGATAAAAATAATAAGTGGTGGCGAGTACGTGGCTCGGAAATTATGTCGATTATCGTAAGCCATTTAGGCGAAGACACTAAAAAGTCTGTGTTAGACGCTGGTTTTAAGTTAGACGTAAAATTTGACCCCAGACCGAGGATAAGCTCGATTGTGGGCGGATTTGTTAAAGACCAATCCCCAGTTGACCAAAAAGAATTAAATACTCTACCAATTGAAGAGATCGCTGGAAAATTACAAAATGAATGGTCTCCAGAATCTCTGAGTGAAAAATACAAAAATGACGATTTCTTAAGTAGGCGAAATGCTGAGGGTCTTGGCAATCAAATAAAAATGGATATAGCTAATCGTTTGCAGGATTATGTAGATCATGCCAATCTATTTTTTGACCAGGCTAAATTAAATTCACATTATACCTACTCGTTTTTACAGGGTATTCAAGAGGCTATAAAAAATAACCGCTCGACTGATCCCAAGGTTAAATGGGACGGGTTGATTAAGCTTTTCGATAATATCATTGAATTGCATCAGACCGAAGAAGCCAGTCGCAATAAAGGTAAATTTGATCCTCATAACACTTGGCTTGCGAGCTGGAATGCTGTCAATTCCGCCATGTCCGATGTTGTTAAGGAATTGTTACTTGACAACACAGGCGGCGATCCTACTCTCGACTTATCAAAATATCGCGATTCTATTCTGCTAATTCTAAGGTACCTTTTAGAATACCCCGATCCAATTCCAGAAGACGAGGAACCCAAAACGGCAAAAATGACGATACAATCGCCAGGGGCCTCTGAAGCTAGAATAAGCGATCCTTTTCAAATTGCAATTAACTCGGTTAGGGGCAGAGCTTACGAGGTTTTTGTACTATTTGTTTATCAGGACGGGAAGAAGTTTGATAAAAATGACAAAATTAAGATTTCTCCCGATTGTAAAATACTATATGAAGAAATCTTACGTAAAGAGAATACTCGTGCAATAATGTTCATGTTTGGGCGCCATGTTCCAACTTTTCATTATAGAGATGAGCTGTGGATTAATAGTTTGCTCCCGATTATCTTTCCAACCGATAAAGATAAAAATAAATTTTATACAGCAGCATGGGAAGGGTATCTTTCCAATAATCTATATGAGAAAATATTTTTCGATCCAGATTTTCAAAAATTGTATTATCGTGCCATCGACCAACAGGTGGGTATTCCTTCGAAACAAGATTCTTTCGTCAGTCTCGACGAAGGCCTCGCAACGCACCTCGCTCTCGCCTTCATTTATTATAATGATTTTAATTTTAAGCATCCATTATTCCAGTATTTTTTAACGAAAAGTAATACCAAGCAACTTTCAAAGTTTGTTAGCTTTATAGGCAGGTCTCTTATTAGTGGGGACAATAAAGAAGCAAATGAGTTTATCGCAAAAAATCCTCAAACAAAAGACAAATTGCTCGAGTTTTGGGATTGGACACTTAAAAATAAAGACGAAAGGGAAATATTTGATGAGTTTGGAACATGGGTAAATTTAGAAAAGAAATTGTTTGAACCAATTTGGCTTGCCGAGCGAGTCAGGAGAACACTTGAAAAAACAAAGGGTGTCATACACTGGGAACTCGGTCTTGCAAATTCGATCGTTGAATTTGCGGAAACGGACCCTCTTGAAACCTTGAAAATTGCCCGACTATACCTGTACGATGGCTTAATGAGTACGGATCGCGGTAGTATGTTTTTTCATATTGATAAGGAATGGCTGGAGGCATTTCAGATCATCTATAATACCAACGACCAAAAAATAAAATCTGAGGTTTATGACCTTATTAACGATTTGATCCGTGAAGGTGGCAGTATTTTCTGGGGGCTAGAGGAAGTTGTTAAGGCCGATTAAATAGTTCAAAAAATATGCTCAAGCAAATCGAGAACATTTCAATTTATTTTTCACCGCACTTTCTATCAAGGAAGGGGCATATTGGTCTTGTGGTTGGAAAATCCATTCATGATTTTAGAAGTTTCCGGCTAACCCGTGAAGAATATTCATCATTTTTGGCAGAAAGACATGAAACACCTTTCCAGTTTTGTATAGGCAATAAAAACTATTGGCTGTTTGAAAACAAGTTTTATAAAGATACAGATGATCTTGATCATGAATCTGTTAAGGCTCTGATATTATCGCGAAAGCGCTTGCAACAAGATCGAATTAATCGAGCCAAAACCATAACCGCTGCTCCGAAAATTCAGGCTAAATTACAACGTGGTGCGATACCTGACGATATAAAGCAACTTGTTTGGCAAAGAGATAAAGGTCGCTGTGTAAAATGCGGATCACAATCCGAATTACAATTTGACCATATTATTCCTTTTTCTGTTGGGGGATCAAGTGCACCAGAAAATCTTCAAATACTTTGTGGCGCTTGTAACCGAAACAAGAGAGTATCGGTTACTTAGATCTTAAACTTAGAGCATAGATTTATAACCTGAAAGGGAACATTATGACGCTAGAAGAAGTAGATAAGATTTTGCCAATTTACGGAAAATATGTTGAGTACGCAGAAGGAATATTAATGTATATTTTTAGCACTAAGATCCCCGAATCATTTTTGCCTTTTCCAAAAGATATCTTATACGAAGCTTTTCATATAGCAATAGAGCATCACCAAAAGCTGGGAGACAAGCGAATGGTCAGAATTTATCAAGAGCAATCTGTGGTTGTAACTGGGTTTTATGTTAATGACGACGAGGCATTATCACGAGCTGCAAAGGATTTTAATGATCCAAAGCGATGTGAATTTCTTCTCTCGTCATGGAAAGATCGTCAGAAAAACTGGATTAAAACCCAAGATATACAACTCAACATGACACAACCTAAAGAAGGTAAATGCGTCAGTAGCTTGTCTGAAGAGGCATGGCAAGACGCTGTAAAAAAGGTTGGAGAAATGGAGCCGCGGCTAACTTTACTCCTGCAAAATTGTAAAGCTGATATTATCGGCAAAGAAATTATATTGAAAATGAAGTATAAATTTCATTATGATAGATTGTTATTTTGTAAAGCGCCAGAATTATTGGAAGTCGCAATCAAAGAATTAACAGGAGATAATTACACTATCAGTTGTAAAATTGATTCTTTAAAATAAAAAAGTAAACTCAAAAACCATTTCTAAACTTTTTGGGGACACTTCACTATTCGTAGCTGTTAGACAATAAGGTATAACTCAATAAAAATCATAGAGGATTAACTAATATGAATACCGCCCGTATTTTAATTTTAGAAGACGATTTAAAAACACTATCCGTAATAATGAATAGTTATTTGACCTGGAAGTAAATTTCGGGGACGCTTCCCAAGTGAGGTGGAATTGGCGATAAGAAACTTGTTTACGGAATAAAAATCAACGAGGGATCAGCGAAATGAATGAGATGGAAGGCAATAAACAATGCAGAGTTTTCATTAAAGACATCGACGAGAGCATCTGGCAATTGTTTTCACTGTCTCAAAATAAAAATGATGGAAGTATTTATCTCGGGTCACTGGAATTTACTGCATTTGAATGGCTCACTTTTAAAGAAGAAAAAAATGAACTCAAACCATTTAAGATTGTTCAGAATTCTAATGGCCACCTAAGTATCCATGCCTCTGGACAAACTCGAGTTACTTCCGATGATCATAGTGAACAGCTTGTTATTAATGGGCACCACTTACTAAAGAAAATTGAAAAAGATATTAGCTTACGACATTTATTTACCATATTTCCCAGAAAACCTGAGAACGCTTCAAAATCCGAAGCCGGCACAAGAAAAAGCGATGTTATAGTGAATACGACCAAGTCATTACGTCCTTCTGTAATTTTGGCTTATGCCTTGCCTAGGGTTGGCCTTAACATAAACTTGCAGTTATCATTTTGCATCGACGACTTAGAAGCAGAAGATATTCCTGGAATTTTAGGTATAATAACTTTTCCCCTAATCCACCATGATATTTTCATGGTCATTTACCGGACAAAATACATGGATAAATGGCCCAAGAAACACATGGTCCAATACACCGATGGAATCGTATTGCCTATGTTTTTCGGGGAGCCCGAGGGAAAGATTCGCATAGAGTTTGTTGTTCCGGAATTTTCATTAAACGGCAAAGATTTAGGAATAAAAATAAATTGTTCGAGGGAATAGCGAAAGAATTAACTTAGAAAAATCATAGATAGTCATGAAATATAAAGTTTGTGATAAATGTGGCGAAGTAGTTGCACGAACGGGAATCATTTCATCCTCGCGGATTTCTGATGAAAAAAGTTGCTTTGCAAGATGCAACAATAAAGCCTGTCAAAAGTATTTCTCTAAAATGAGATTTGAAAAGTTGAAAGAGGAAGAGTTTTAGTGTTGCAACGATACGATGATCGAATTTACTAGCGAAGTATATATTTGCACTGGTCTTAAATTTACCAAGCCGATAATCAACCAAACAATTATCGGAATTGTCATTCCTAGTAAAAATATCTTCATTTTCAATTTGAAGTTTTGCCTAGAAGTATTTACCAAACCCTTATATAGTTTTTCGTATTTTAGCTTATAAGCACCTGCAATCTGATCGTTTAATCCGATATAAGACATAACCTGCGTTGCAGATTCCCCGTCAGCCGTTCTTCTCATCATTTCATTGCTGGCTCGATGGGAGAGGATATTCAAACTGCCCTCCCATAGGACTTCTCTGTCTACAATTGCTACCTTTTGATGAATATACCTTCCTGGATAGAAAATGCAGACACCCAGCTCTTCAAGGCGTTTTAGCGCGCACTCTATTTGTGGTTGTATGATATTTTCATACTCTTCAATCGGTCTGGTAAAGATAAAGATGTCGATATTTCGGTCGATTAACTTCTCAATTGTTGGTTTGAGAAAATCTGTTCTAAATTTCGAAACAAACGGACTATAAATTATAACCTCACTTTTTGCAGTCAGCATATCAGCGGTAAGTGCTTTGTAAAAAGTATGCTCGTTGTACAAATCTATTGATGACGACTCTGATATTTTCTCGGCTTTAATTGCGTCATCTCTCCTTTTTAATAATTGCTTGAATGATTTAGCGTGTGAAATCATATTCCTCCTTGTTATTTTGTTAAATTTATTGGATTTTTAGGGATAAATCTGATATATTGGGCATAATATGAGAGACGAAAAGATCTTTATTGATCTAGGTAATAAAATTAGGAATGCCAGAGAGAAGGCCGGGCTGAAGCAGACAGAAGTTGCTAAATCGGCTTCTCTTAATATTACCTACTACGCTCAGATCGAACGGGGCGAAGTTAATCCCTCATACGAAAAACTTCAAGCGATCGGGAAAGTGTTAAAGATCAAATCGCTTGATTTCAATTAGTTTCATCTTGTCCGTCTTCATCAAAAGACACCATTAACTGGCTTAGCCAGCTCAAAAGGTGTTCAAATGAAAGTCGCTCAAGCCCACCAAAAAATATCATGACAGATAAAGAAAAAAAGAACTTTTATTGCTTAGATATGTTCCCGTATCCATCGGGAAGTGGTTTGCATGTTGGCCATCCGCGTGGTTATACTGCCACCGATGTTTACTCTCGTTTCAAAAAACTCCAAGGTTTTAACGTTCTCCACCCAATGGGTTGGGACGCTTTTGGACTCCCTGCTGAAAATTATGCTATCAAAAACAAAACTCATCCATCAAAAGTCGTTGAGGAAAATGTTGCTCACTTTAAGTCTCAGCTAGAAAAGTTTGATCTTTCATATGACTGGGAAAAAGAAGTAAATACTACTGACCCCAAATATTATCGTTGGACGCAATTTATATTCCTGAAATTATTTGAACGCGGTTTGGCCTATGAAGCTGAAGTGCCAATTAACTACTGCCCATCTTGCAAAACCGGTTTGGCGAATGAAGAAGTTGTTGGCGGTAAGTGTGAACGCTGTGGAACTGCGGTTGAGAGAAAAAATATCCGCCAATGGATCTTAAAAATTACCGAATATGCCGATCGCCTACTTTCCGATCTCGATGGTCTGGATTGGCCGGAACCAATTAAAGAAATGCAGAAAAACTGGATTGGTCGATCAGAAGGATCGAATATAAGATATAAGATTAAAGATTCAAGATTAAACAATAAAGATACGGAAATAGAAGTTTACACCACCAGGGCTGATACTTTGTATGGTTGTACCTGGGTGGTTTTAGCTCCGGAACACATACTAGTTAACAAGTTAAAAGTTGAAAGTGAAAATCAAGCAGAAATTGATGAATACATTAAAAAATCCAAAAACAAATCAGATCTCGAACGAACGGAATTACAAAAAGAGAAAACTGGCGTCGAATTAAAAGGTATTAAGGCCATAAATCCTATTAACGGCAAAGAAGTTGCTGTTTGGATTGCCGATTATGTCTTGGGCCATTACGGAACCGGTGCTGTGATGGCAGTACCTGCTCACGATGAACGGGACTTTGAATTTGCCAAAAAATATAACATTGATATTATCCAAACAATTGCGCCGCAAGTTACATATTACAAAACTCCACCGAAAGATGGTTTACCTTATGTTGAGAGAAACAGCATTGAGGTTATAGTCCGCGATCCAAAAACTGATAAGTACCTTTGTCTTGAGTGGAAGAACCAGCCCTGGACAACATTTATTACTGGCGGTGTTGATGACGGCGAGGATTATCTAAGTGCTGCAAAGCGCGAAGTTTTAGAAGAAACTGGTTATAAAAATATTAAACTCATAAAGTCTCTTGGCAGAACTCGGGCGGTTTTTCACGCTGCACACAAAAATGAAAATCGTGTTGGTAATATGGAAGGCTTTCTTTTCGAGCTAGTTGATGATGAGCGAAATGAGATGTCGGGTGACGAAAAAGCCATCCATGAAGTTAATTGGCTTTCGCGCGAAGAATTAAAGATCGAACGTATTGTTTGTGCTAGTTTTGAATACTGGATGCGCGGAATTGATAGTGAAGATAAAGCGATTGAGGATTATGGATTTTTGGTAAATTCCGAGGAATTTAATGGTCTTTCATCGGCCGATGCTAAAAAGAAAATTACTGAAAAACTAAAAGAATCTGGTCACGGTGATTTTACCGTTAATTACAAACTTCGTGATTGGGTTTTTTCTCGACAGCGATATTGGGGTGAACCTATTCCTGTTGTGAATTGTGAAAAGTGTGGACTTGTTCCGGTAAAAGAAAAAGACTTGCCAATAAAATTGCCACCAGTGAAAAGTTATAAACCCACAGATAGTGGTGAGAGTCCATTAGCTACAATATCAAAATGGGTAAATACTAAATGTCCAAAGTGTGGAGGGAAAGCAAAAAGAGAGACAGATACTATGCCAAACTGGGCAGGGTCATCATGGTACTATTTGCGTTATGCTGATCCAAAAAATAAAAAAGAATTTGCTAGTAAGAAAAATTTAAAATATTGGACACCGGTCGATTGGTATAACGGTGGAATGGAACATACAACACTTCATTTGCTTTACTCTCGTTTTTGGCATAAGTTTTTATTTGATTTGAAATTAGTGCCGACAGTTGAG